>CAOJND010000005.1 GCA_948439445.1 uncultured Eubacteriales bacterium
GCAAGTGTGCGAGTTGTGCGCTTACAGCGCACAACGAGTGCGCGGCGCAGACTGCACGCCTTTGTCGGAAACCCCGAAGGTGGTTTCCGACAGATTAAGGGCGCTTTCCGGTTGACCGGAAAGCGCCCAAAATGTTATACGGGGGAAAGTTCTTCTTCTGGAATGAACATGGCAGATCTGCGCCTGGGGCATTCGCCCAAGGGCATCAGCCCGAGGCCAATGGCAATACCCGTGCTGCGGTCCGCCAGCTGACGATCCATTGGAGCCACCGGGGCGGCGGGAGCAGCGCGGAAAATATGCCGGACTGGAAATTCCTTCCAGTAGATACGCTGAGCACTTGGTGCAGATGCTGCTGGAGCGGCAGGCTGCTGTGCAGTGCCGGAGCTTTTCTTCTCCGGAGATTCCTCCTGCTGCATAGTGGATGTTTCGACCGGCGTAGGCTCCCATGTCGTCTTCTGGGTGGGCGCCGGATTGACCCGATATTGTCCAGCGTCTTGAACGGCTTCGGCCATGGAATCCGCCAGGCGCTCCACAGGGGCAATGGGCATCGAGACAGTGGAGATGGAACTGGCGTTGTACCGGTTCCAGTATTTGAACTGAGCGGTAGCGGCCCGGTTGGCGGCCTGATATTCCATATTGGCGGGGCGTTCAAACTGGACGCACCATATGTAAGCAGCCTGATAAGCGCCCTCTGGGGAATTATCCACATGCCTTAGATTGGCCAGCACAGGGAAGTAACCTGTTTTTAGCTCAAAGGCCAGATATCGCATTTGTCCTTCCACGGACTGATAATCCAGTCCCTGGCTGTTGCAAAAATTGATTAGCGCGCTGTAGCGGCCATTGTGCCATTGGCATAAGCCGAAGCTGGTGCCGCTGTCTCCAAGGACAGTGAGCTGGAAGGCCGATTCATGCTCGATATTTGCCAGCACGCCGCAGGCTGCGGCGGAATTCAGTTCCAGCTCTTGGGTCAGATATTCATAGACCTGACGCTCCACAGGCAAAGCCTGAAGGGATTGGGCGTTCACCGGCTGGAACAGGGCCAGCAGCAGAACAAAGACCAACAAGGTTGCATATATTTTTGGTTTCATGACGGCCTCCTTTCTTATGGAGATGGCTTGCCTGTATCGTAGTAAAAAAAAGAGCTTTTGTCAATAGAAATTCTGTAAACAATTTGCGTATTGGCTGAAAAATATTTCCAAAAAGCCGTTGCATTTTTTTGTGTGATCATATATAATATAGCCGGTTGCTTAAGTGCGGAGCGGTGGACAGCCAATTTGCGGGCTTCGTTGGATCCGCAGGGTATCCGATGCAATATCCGGGCATAGCTCAGTTTGGTAGAGCGCTAGCTTTGGGAGCTAGATGCCACAGGTTCGAATCCTGCTGCCCGGACCAAAATTTTCAGATTAGGATACTGATCCAACGAAGGAGTGATAGATGGATGCAAAAGCTAGTATATTTAAGCAACAGCCGGGACTACACGGAACAAGGCAGTATCAACGAGAACAAGTATTTTACCTATGTCAATGCTCTATTGGATCAGGGCTGGAAAGTGAGCCATGTGACCCACGATGTAGTGCGAATTGACGACAATCAGAATCCAGCACGTAAAGAGACGTTTGTTGCATTTGTTCTGCTTGAGGGACCGGAAGGGGACAAATGATTTCCTTGCGAATGATGATTTACCGTCCAGAAGCAGAGTTGTTGGGATCAACGGCTCTGCTTTTTTCTTCCGGATGCCTGTGTAAATAGTTGCAGATAAAATCTTACAACTTAAAAAGCAGGCCACTTGCGACTATACTATATGTAAGTATGTAGAACAGCTGCTTCAGATTGGACGGTGAAGGATATGGAGCGAAATGGTACTGTCAAGATCAATCTGGCAAAGCTGATTGAAGAAAACGGGATCAGCAAGAGCAAGCTCAGCCAGCGGGCGGAGTTGCAACGGACGCAACTCAATCGCTATTGCAACAACGCGGTTACACGTCTAGATGTTGACGTGCTGGCGCGGCTGTGTACGGTTCTGGGCTGCGAGATTGGCGATCTGTTGGAATTTGTCCCGCCAGAAGGCGCGGGATAAGATGTCTGAGTCGGCGTGAATGTGACATGTTAACTTTTATGATCTACTGGGTGATGCGGCGGATGATGATGACCTTTTTGTAGTCTGACCAGTCCAACCGCTGCCCACACCGGTCACAAAATCGGATAAACTCTCGATCCAGTAGACAGCCACACCTGGGGCAGACGTAATAGCCGTCTTGGGGTTGAAAGGGCTGAAACAATTTCATAACGGATATTTTCATTGGAACTCGGTAGAGTAGTGCGGCTTGGCAGAATCTGCACCAACATTTTGGGCAGCAGGCGCATGGCAGTATGGAAACTTTTCCCTTCAATTTTATAGCCCCGTTCATTTTAGTATTAACACAATAAATATGTCGGTATAAGGCGAAAAGGGACATTTTGTTGTATAACCCTGATGTTTTTATCTGCCGGGGCAGGTTGCTGTCCGGGTGGAAAAATCATATATATTTCAATTGAACGGTTTTGCGAAAGATAGTTCATGGAAGAGAAAGGCTTTGACGTTAACACATGAAACTGAATGAGAGAGAAAGAAAAGCGATAGAGCTTCTGTATGTCGAGATGCATGATCAGCTATTCCGGTGTGCGCGTTTGATGCTGAATAGCAATTCTCTGGCAGAGGAAGCGGTACAGGAGGCTTTCCGGATTGCGTGCGGCAAACCGGAGAGCTTGCTCAGCAGCGAAAATCCACATGGTTGGATGATGCTCACGTTGTTGAACACCGCCAAGAACATGAGAAGAAGCGTACAAAAGCTAAACGATTTGGTTCTTTATGTAGGGGAATATTGGGAGCCTGCCGATGGAGCCGAGATCGAACTGGATTTGGCGCTACAGTATGACGGCGTTGTGAGCAAAGAGGATTTCCACCTGCTGTATCTGGTGGCAGTAGAGGGATATTCTATTTTGGAGGCGGCACAGCAGGTGGGTCTTTCTATGGAGGCCTGCAAGAAACGGATTCAGAGAGCAAAGAAAAAGCTTCGGGACAAAATAAAAGGTACATTGTAAAAAAATAATGTCCCGAAACAAAAGATGTGAAACATATCGATTTTCAAAAGGGGGGCGTGCTTCATGTCCATACAGGGCCGGAAAGAGGCAGACTTTTCAATCTATGACCAGATGGAGACCAGCTTGTTAGAGGAGCGCTTGCGCCAGCTGGTGGATTCGGCAGAGGAGAAAGAATCTGACCTGGATGCGGTACTATATATAACAGAGGTGCTTGCTAGACGAGATAGAGAGAATGTAACAGAAGAACACATGGATGTTCAGGCCTCTTGGGCCAGCTTCCAGGAGCATTATTTACCCCTGGCCGACAGGGAAGGATCTATTTATGATTTTGACGAGGATCCGGAATTGGACAAGCGTGAAGCGCCGCTTTCCTTTCTCCATGCCAATGTGGAGCGTTTCCACCGGAGCCTGCGTGGCGTGACAGCGGCCGTCGTTGTGGTGGTTTGTATGCTTGCCGCCAGCGCCACGGCTTCTGCTTTCGGGTTTGATATTTGGACTGTTATTGTGAACTGGACCAGTGAGACATTTGATTTTTCTGTTGCTGATGTCAGAGGTTCCTATGGCGAAGACGTGCCAGAGCAATTGTGCGAACTTAAGCAAGCTATTATAGAAAATGGGTTTGCTGCCGAACATATTCTCCCAACATATTTACCCAAGGGATACGGCGAGGGAACAGTAGAGGTACGCTCTGACGAGCATTCCACAGACATTATATGTATGCTCCCGGGAGAATCCGGGAATATCATATTGCAATACCGAGTCGGTGAGGAGGATCCATCCCATTCCACTTTCGAAAAGGATCTTACCGACCCAGATATGTATAAGGTGGATGGCATGACCCATTACATCATGACCAATATGGACCAATATGAGGCTGCATGGCTGACCAACGGCGTGGAATGTGCCATTTATGGTGTGGAGACAAAAGACGAGATAATAAAAATGATTGATTCACTTTACGGAGGGTAACCATGAAAAAGACGATGCGCGTTATCGCGGTGGTGTTGGTCCTGATTTCTGTTCTCAGCATCCCGGCCCATGCTGAAACCATTGAGCCCCGGGCAAGCGATTACATTTTTAGCTATTTTGCGCAGATTCTTCCCCAGGGCGATGGAGAGATTAAGATTGACTTTACAATCACGGCGACGGGGGAGATGAGCCAGCTTGGAGCTACGCTGATCGAGGTGTATGATGCAAACGGAGGCTGTGTTAAAACATTTCGCCGGATCAACTACAGCAATATGATCGAGTATAATACCTTCTACATGAGAAGCAATTTGACCTATTACGGCACGGCTGGAACCCAGTATTATGCCAAGATAACTTTCTATGCCAAGAATTCCAACGGCTATGATTCCAAGACCTACTATACGCAGACCAAAACCGCCTGAGCTGGGCGCAACGTAAAAGCTGCTTTTTTCAAGACTGCCGCGAGCCTCGCGGCAGTCTTTTCCTTGCCCCAATCTGGTAAAAACTGGTAAAAAGGGCGAAAAAAACGACGTGGCTGGATATAATTTCCAGCCTTCTTCGGCGGTGGACCCAGGATTCTGTTGACATTGGCCGTCGTTTGCAGTAGAATAGAATAGGATTTTTACTGGAAAAGTGGAGCAAAAGCCGGCAAGCGAGGAGGAAGAATTTCATGACGGACGGGAAAAATGCCAACAAATCCGTTTTAATGCTGTGCGCGGAATTCTTTGACTATAGCAAAATCATTTCCAAAGAATTGAGCCGACAGGGCTACCAAGTGGATTTGTACGATGAGCGGCCGGGAACAGGATTTTTGGATAAGACCATGATTCGGTTGAATGCTCCCTGGTATCACCCGGTTATTACGCGGTATTATCGTCGCATTATCGAAAAAAATCGCGCAAAGGCATATGATTACGTCTTTGTCATCAAGGGTGAGGCGGTGACGCCGGAGGCGGTTCGCCTTCTGCGGCAGGCCTATCCAAAGGCCAAGTTTATCCTGTATCTATGGGACGCGGTGGAAAATATCCCCGACTGCTCCAACCGGATGAAGCTATACGACCGGGTGCTGACATTTGACCCGGCGGACGCGGAGGCTTTTCACATTCCCTTCCGGCCCATGTACTATGCGGCCCAGTATCTGCGCGCCAGCCAGGAGGAGAAGCCTTGCGAGTATGATCTGACCTTTATCGGCACCGCCCATTCCATTCGTCCCCGGGTGGTGAAGCAGTTGGCGGAGCAATGCCAGCAGATGGGAAAGCGCTGCTTCCTCTACCTCTATACGCCCCATGTCCTGGTGTATGCTTATAATAAGCTGACCAACCCCAACTTCCGCTATATCCGCTGGAAGCAAATCCATACGGATACCTTGAGCCTCCAGCAGGTGAGCGATATTTACAGCCGGAGCCGCTGCATTCTTGATATCGAGCATACCCGGCAAAGAGGCCTGACCACTCGGCCATTCGAGATGATGAGCATGGGTAAAAAAGTGATTACCACCAGCGCGTTGATTCAAAGCTATGATTTTTATGACCCCAGGAACTTCTACATCATCGACCCAGACCATCCTGTGCTGGACGAGGCTTTCTTCTCCAGCCCCTATGTGCCGGTGTCCCCTCAGATCATGGAGCGCTACAGCGTTACAGCGTTTGTCAATGAGATCTTTGAAGGACAATGCTAGAAAAAAGGTGACGGGAAGCGGAGAACAATCCTGCCAGATGCAGGATCGTTCTTATGAAACCGGTTCGCATTGGAAAAAAATAGGATAATGCCCTTGGAAGCAAAGGCGTTTCCAGTCCCGCAGGCTTTTGTGGGGGACAGATTTTACATGGAACACAGAAAACGGAGGATTCAAAATGAGACAGGCGCTGTCAAAACCATTTATTTTCGCGATTCTTTTTCTTGTGGCGCTGATGGGAGTGGCCGCTGGTCTGGGGGGGGATTTCCACCTCTGGGGCGGGCTGCTTTTGATGGTTGGAGCGATTGGAACATACTTTTTCCTGGTCTTTGTCTGCGAAGACCGGAATTTTCTGGGGCTTCGGGCGCTGTTCGCACCGGTCTGGGTATTTACCATTGGCCTGGCCCAATTGCGGCTGCTGGGCTACCAAAAGCCCTGGCAGGTTAGAACCTGGTGCGCGCTGATCCTGGCCATGGTGGTTTTTGAATTGGGTTTGTCTCTGGGCAAGACCCTGGGCATGCCGGTGGCACTTTGGCTCAAAGAGCGCCGGGGAAAGCGCGTGGGCAATTTCCGGCTGAAATTCCGTCCGGAACGGCTGTTCTGGCTCTGCATCGGCGTGTCTGCCGTGGGATTGTTCTCTTTTATCATGAGTTATCTGTGCAGAGGTTACCTGCCGTTTTTTACCACAAGCAGTCAGGCCTATTTAACCTACTATTCCAAGTGGGTGATTTTTGTGGTGGCCAGCGCTGCGGCGTCTCCGCTGGCCTACTACTGCATCAAGCAGCAGGAACTATCCCGCTGGAAAAAGGCGCTGCTGTGGATTTGCATTTTCAACAATACCTTTGCCTATCCCATCCTCATGGTCAACCGGGGCGTGTTTATCTGTGCGGCGCTGATGCTGACCTGCGCGGTGTTCTATCTCAATAAGCAGCGTTTCTGGGTGCTCTGCCTCTGCCTGGTTGTGATTTTGGGAATGTATGAGGTTGGCGCGGTGGCCAGAAGCTATACCAATGAATATCTGGACTATGTATTTGAGCCGTCGGAGATCAAAATTCAAAACGTGCAGAAGGATCCGGTGAAGGATGACCATTCGTCAGATCTTTCCAAGGACCCAATTAACCAGGACGTGGGAAATCTGGAGCTGAACAAGCCGGAGGATGATCAAGCGCTTACCTTCCAGCTTTCCCCGCAGACGGCGTTTTTGTATGCCTATCTGACTGTCAGCCACGATAATTTTAACGAGGCGATCCTAAACGCCAATGAACTTACCTTTGGTTTGCGGCAGCTGGAGCCGTTTAATGTGATTTTACGGAGCAAGGCCATCGAAAACGCAATTGAAGATAGTGAGTACTATATGGTCAAAGACGGCCTGACCACCGTGAACCTTTTTGGAGATGCGTATTACGATCTACGAGAGGTGGGCATCCTTCTGCTGGGCCTGATTTGGGCGATTGTGCTTGGTATTTTGGAGCAGTGCTATCTGAAGAACCGGGGCCCATTTGCCCTGGCGGCTCTGGGTAATGCTTTGACTCCTGCGGTTTTGTGTTTCTTCTCCACATGGTTTGCAAACTTCACTTTCTGGATGTTCTGGGGCCTGATCCTACTGCTTTGGATCGGCTGCTGTGTATCCAGAAAAAAGAGAAAGGATCGGCAATGAAAGGTATTATTTTGGCTGGCGGCTCCGGCACCCGGCTGTATCCGCTGACTTTGGTGACCTCCAAGCAGTTGCTTCCGGTGTACGACAAGCCCATGATTTACTATCCGCTGTCTACGCTGATGCTCTCCGGGATCCGGGATATTTTAATCATCTCCACCCCGACGGATACCCCCCGGTTTCGCACGCTGCTGGGAGATGGAAGCCAATTTGGCATCCATTTGGAATATGCGGTTCAGCCCAGTCCCGACGGTCTGGCCCAGGCATTTTTGATTGGAAGAGAATTTATTGGAGACCGGCCTTGCGCCATGATTTTGGGGGATAATATTTTCTATGGCAACGGCTTCGGCGCGATTTTGCGGCGGGCCAGCCAGAGCGCCAAAGAGGGCAAAGCCACTGTGTTCGGTTACTATGTGCAGGATCCTCAGCGTTTTGGTGTGGTGGAATTTGACCAGCAGGGCCAAGCGGTGTCGATTGAGGAAAAGCCTACCGCGCCCAAGTCCAATTATGCGGTGACGGGCCTGTATTTCTACCCCGCCGGGGTGCCTGAGATGGCGGCGCAGGTGCGCCCATCGCCCCGGGGAGAGCTGGAAATTACCAGTCTGAATGATATGTATTTGCGCAGCGGAAAACTCCGGGTGGAGCTGCTGGGCCGGGGCTTTGCCTGGCTGGACACCGGTACGTTCCAGAGCTTGCTGGACGCAGGGGAATTTGTAGAGATGGTGCAGAGCCGTCAGGGTATCCAGATTTCCGCGCCGGAGGAGATCTCCTATGTAAAGGGCTGGATTACCAAAGACCAGCTATTCCAAGCCGCCGAAGCCTATGGCAAGTCCCCCTATGGGGATTATCTGCGGCAGGTGGCCGACGGGCGCATTCATTATTGAGAAGAGGGGACAAAACAATGACCATTCTTGTTACCGGAGGCGCCGGTTTTATCGGTTCCAATTTTATTTTCTATATGCTGGAAAAGCACCCGGATTACCGGATTGTCTGTTTGGACAAGCTGACCTATGCGGGAAATCTGTCTACTTTGGCGCCTGTGATGGATAAGCCCAATTTCCGCTTTGTCAAGGCGGATATTTGCGACCGGGAGGCGGTCAACCGGCTGTTTCAAGAAGAACGGCCGGATATGGTGGTCAACTTCGCCGCAGAAAGCCACGTGGACCGTTCCATTGACGATCCAGGCGTTTTCTTGCAGACCAATATCATTGGTACGGCCACGCTGATGGACGCCTGCCGGAAGTTTGGCGTTCAGCGGTTCCATCAGGTTTCTACAGACGAGGTTTACGGCGATTTGCCCCTGGACCGGCCAGATCTGTTTTTCACAGAACAGACCCCCATCCACACCAGCTCCCCCTATTCCTCCTCCAAAGCGGCGGCAGATTTGCTGGTGCTGGCGTATTACCGCACCTATGGTCTTCCGGTGACCGTTTCCCGCTGCTCCAACAATTACGGGCCGTATCACTTCCCAGAGAAGCTGATCCCGCTGATGATCGCCAACGCTCTGAACGACAAGCCCCTGCCCGTATACGGCGAGGGGCTGAATGTGCGGGACTGGCTGTATGTGGAGGACCACTGCAAAGCTATTGACCTTGTGCTGCATCGCGGCCGGGTGGGCCAGGTGTATAACATTGGCGGCCATAATGAAATGCGCAACATTGATATTGTCAAAATGATTTGCAAGGTTCTAGGCAAGCCGGAGAGCTTGATTGTGTATGTAACTGACCGGAAGGGCCATGACCTGCGCTATGCCATCGATCCCACAAAGATTCACGACGAGTTGGGCTGGCTGCCGGAGACCAAATTCTCCGACGGTATTCAAAAGACCATTCAGTGGTATCTAGAGCACCGGGACTGGTGGGAAACCATTATTTCTGGGGAATATCAGAACTATTACGAAAAAATGTACGGCAATCGGTAAGGAGAGCTTCATGAAGGTATTTGTAACAGGCGTCGCGGGACAACTTGGCCATGATGTGATGAACGAGCTGGCCTCGCGGGGCTATGAGGGGATTGGCAGCGATCTTGCGCCGGTATACAGCGGCATCCAGGACGGCTCTGCGGTGACAGCGATGCCATATGTTTCCATGGACATCACTGACGCCGCAGCGGTGGAGCAAACGCTACTACAGGTACGGCCCGACGTGGTGGTGCACTGCGCCGCCTGGACGGCAGTGGATCTGGCAGAGGACGCGGATCAGGTGGAGAGGGTGCGAGCCATCAATGCCGGCGGCACAGAGCATATTGTAGCGGCGTGCAAGGCGCTGGACTGCAAGCTGGTCTATCTGAGTACGGATTATGTGTTTGACGGCCAAGGGGATACTCCGTGGGAGCCGGACTGCAAAGCATACCGGCCACTGAATGTATATGGGCAGACCAAGCTGGAAGGGGAGCTGGCGGTGGCCAATACCCTGACCAAGTATTTCATCGTCCGTATTGCCTGGGTATTTGGCCTGAGCGGGAAAAACTTTATTAAAACCATGCTGCATCTGGGCAAGACCCATGATACGCTGCGGGTGGTAAACGATCAGATTGGTACGCCTACCTATACCTATGATTTGGCCCGGCTGCTGGTGGACATGCTGCAAACGCAAAAGTATGGTTATTACCATGCTACCAATGAGGGCGGATATATCAGTTGGTATGATTTCGCCAAAGAAATTTTCCGGCAGGCGGGGTATTCCACCCAGGTGATTCCAGTGACCACGGCGGAATATGGCATTTCTAAGGCGGCAAGACCCTTTAATAGCCGGCTGGAGAAGCGTAAATTGACGGAAAATGGGTTCCAGCCCTTGCCCACCTGGCAGGACGCGTTAAAACGGTATCTCAAGGAGATCGAGGGACAGATATGAGCCAGATTCATGTGACAAAGTGCCCCATCGAGGGGTTATATATTGTTGAACCGGCGGTTCATGGGGACAGTCGGGGTTATTTCATGGAAACCTACAACCAACGGGATATGGCGGAAAACGGCCTGCATATGAATTTTGTCCAGGACAATCAGAGCATGTCTACCAAGGGCGTGCTGCGGGGCCTGCACTTTCAAAAGCAGTATCCCCAGGGCAAATTGGTGCGGGTGATCCGGGGCCGGGTATTCGATGTGGCGGTGGATTTGCGGAAAGATAGCCAGACTTTTGGCAAATGGTACGGTGTGGAGTTAACCCAGGAGAACAAAAAACAGTTTTATATTTCCCCAGGGTTTGCCCACGGTTTTTTGGTGCTGAGCGATGTGGCGGAGTTCTGCTATAAAGTGACAGATTTTTACCATCCGGGAGATGAGGGAGGTCTGGCCTGGAATGATCCCCAGATCGGGATTGTCTGGCCGGAGCTGGTAGGATCGTATCCTGGCTCGGCGAATGCCGGAGGGTATACCCTGACCGACGGAACCCAGCTAAATCTAAGTGAGAAGGATCAGAAGTGGCTGGGCATTCAAGATTCCTTTCGTTTTTAACTCACCTAGCGAATTAGGAGCAAAAAATGGCAAAAGATTCAAGCGGAAAAAAGGCGGTTCAAGCGGGGCTAGGGTATACAATCGGTAACGTTTTTGTAAAAGGACTGTCCTTTTTAGCAATTCCGATTTTTGCTCGGTTGTTGTCTGTAGCGGACTATGGCGTCTACTCCACGTTTTCCTCCTATGTGTCCATTATGACCATTGTGGTGGGACTTGCGTTGCATTCCGCGATCAAAAACGCGAAATTAGACTATAAAGGACGGCTTAATCCGTTCTGTTCTTCTGTTGCGCTGCTGGTGCTGTTCAATACCGGGTTGTGTTTAGTCCTGTCGATTGTGTTTGCCAGCCCTTTGGCGGCGCTGCTATCCCTGGAGAGACCGTCGTTGGTGGTGCTGATTATTCTGGAAAGCTTTGGCATGACCATGATCTCCTACTACAACAACGTCCTGGCAGTGGATTTCCGATATAAAACATATCTGGTGCTTTCGCTGATTTATGCGGTGAGCGGCATCGTCCTGTCGGTGCTATTTATCGTGACAGTATTTTCCCAGGAACGGTATCTGGGACGGATTTTGGGTACTTTACTGCCGGCGGTGGTAATCGGGTTGTATGTGCTTGTGGGGCTGTTTCGTACGGCGCGCCCCCGGTGCAACCGGGAGTTTTGGCGTTATGCCCTGAAAATCAGTCTTCCCATTGTCCCTCACGGCCTGAGCCAGCTGCTGTTGGCTCAGTTTGACCGGATTATGATTAAAACTACCATTGGTAGTGAGCAAGCGGGGCTATATGGCTTCGCCTACCACGTGGGAACAATTTTCCAGGTGATTTCCAATTCCTTGGATACGGCTTGGCTGCCCTGGTTTTTTGAGCGGATGGAAGAAAAGAATTATTCCGCCATTCGCAAGGCGGGACGGGCCTATACCGCGTTGGTCTCCCTGGGGGCGATTGCACTGTTACTGATCTGCCCCGAGCTGATTACCATTATGGGCGGCGCAAAATACGCGCCTAGCCGGTATGTGGCAATACCCATTGTGCTGGCCATGTTTTACGCATTTTTGTATACCCTACCCTCGGCGGTGGAGTACTACTATAAAAAAACTATGCTGATTGCCATTGGCACATTGTCCGCCGCAGTGCTGAATATTGTGCTCAATGCGTATTTTATCCCCCGCTATGGCTATATCGCTGCGGCATATACCACGATTGTGTGCTATGTTGCTTATTACGGCGCCCATGTGTTTCTCTCTCGAAGGGTTCACGGCGGTTTTGTATACGATATGGGCAATCAAATGCTCTGGGCCGGCGGTGTCACGGCATTTGCCTTTGGTTGCCTCCCCTTGGTGGACTGGATGTGGATTCGGATGGGCATTTTGGCGGCGGGGCTGGTGGTCGGCGTCGTGTGCGCGATTCACTGGCGCGCAAGGCTGCTGGAGTTTCTTGGAGCGTTTCGGAAAAAAGCCTAGATCAGACAGAAAGGATCTTATCGTAAGATGCAAGATTATGAAAAGCTGAATTTTACAGTAGGGCCAGTGATGGCGTCCGCCCAGACGCTTCAGGTACGGGGGCGGCAGACGCCTTATTTTCGGACCAGCGGATTTTCAGCGGTGATGCTGGAAAATGAGCGGCTGGTGAAAAAGTTTATGGACGCGCCGGAAGGATCCCGCGCCGTATTTCTGACCGGGTCCGGCACAGCCTCTATGGAGGCGTCGGTTATGAACTGCCTGACCAGCCGGGATAAGGCGCTGGTGGTCAACGGCGGCAGCTTTGGCCAGCGGTTTTGTCAGTTGTGTGAGGTTCACCAAATTCCCTATACACAGATTGCGCTGGCGCCGGGCCATACCCTGACCAGTCAGGACCTGGCGCCCTATGAAAAGGAGCAGTACACGGCGTTTTTGGTAAATTTATGCGAAACGTCCACCGGTGTATTATATGATCTTCCGATGATTCACGAATTTTGCAGCCGGAACGGGCTGTTTTTGATTGTGGACGCGGTGAGTGCCTTCCTGGCAGATGAACTGTCCATGGTGGACATGGGCGTGGACGTGGCCATAACCGGCTCACAGAAGGCGCTGGCGGCCAATCCGGGCATTTCGATTATGACGTTTTCGCCTAGAGCTCTGGCGCGCATCCAGGAAAACCCGGTGCAGAGCTTGTATTTTGACCTGAAGCACTATTTAACAGATGGAAATCGGGGGCAGACCCCCTTTACCCCTGCGGTGGCGACGCTGTTGGAGATTCATCAGCGCCTATGCCAGATTGAGCAAATCGGCGTGCAGGAGGAATGCCGGCGGGTGGCGGCACTGGCCCGGGATTTTCGGACTCGGATCGCGCATCTGCCCTTGCGCCTGTTTCCAGACCGGGCTTCCAATGCGGTGACCGCGCTAGAGGTCTTTGGAAACATGACGGCCCATGGTATTTTTGAGCACCTCAGCGAAAACTACGGGATTTTCGTCTGTCCCAACGGTGGGGATCTGCGAGATCGGGTATTCCGGGTGGGGCATATTGGCTGCCTGACTATGGATGATAACAGCAGGCTGATTGCTGCGCTAGACGAAATGAACCAGAAGGGGATTTTGTGATGAAGGCATTGATTATGGCGGCGGGGCGGGGCACCCGAATCAGCCGTTATCTGGACGGGCGGCCCAAATGTACCGTTAGCCTGGGAAAAGAGGCGCTGATTCACTACACGGTTCGCACCCTGAAGGCCTGTGGGGTGGAGCAGATCGCTCTAGTGCTGGGCTATCAAGGGCAGACCATCCGGCAGGTGCTGGCGGATCAGGATGTACAGTTCTATGAGAATCCCTTTTTTGATGTGACCAATTCCATTGCCTCAGCCTGGTTTGCCAGAGAATTCATTCGGGATGATGAAATGCTGATTATGAATGGTGATGTCTTCCTGGAGGAGTCACTGATGCGGCAAATTTTGGATCGTCATGCTCCAGCGCCGCTGCTGTTTGCGGATGAGAGCCGCCGGGAGGAAGCGGATTATAAGCTTTGCTACCGGGAGGGGAAATTGCTTCTGTATGGCAAGGAGCTAAAAGGCGATCAGATTACCGGAGAATATGTAGGCGTTGCGCGAATCAACCAAAGCTTTTTGCCTGTATTTTGCAAGCAAATGGAGCAGATGATTCTCCATCAGGAGCACGGTGTCTGGTGGGAAAACGTACTCTATTCTCTCAGCGGACAGACGGATATTCTGGTCCGGGATGTGCAGGGGCAATTCTGGGCGGAAGTGGACTACATTGAAGACTACCAGCGGATCATGAAATTTGTACAGGCGGGAAAATGAGATGAATAGAGCAGAGCTTCTGGAGCGGATTCACCAGGTTGAGCTGGAGATTTTAGGGGAAATAGACCGGATTTGTCGTGAAAATGACCTGCACTATTATTTGTTTTATGGTACACTCATTGGAGCCATTCGCCACCAAGGGTTTATTCCCTGGGATGAGGATTTGGATGTGGCAATGCCCCGGCAGGACTATGAGCGATTCCTGCAGATTGCGCCAAGGGCATTGGGTGAGAAATTTATGCTGGACGATATTTCAACAAACCCGCTGTATTTTAATCCCTTTGCGAAAGTGCGCAATAAGGATACCCTGTTTGCAATCCGGTCGCTGCAAAATTATAAAGGCAACCAGGGATTATGGATTGACATTTTTCCCCTGGATACCGTGCGCGCCAAGGATCAAAAAATCGTTGCGTGGCGGCTTGCCCTATCCCATCTGATCCGGGCAGCGATCCGGGGGCATCGAGGCATTGGAAATCTGACGGCGGCTAGCCTACACACCCGGCTGCTTTGCAAGGCAATCGCTCGACTGCCGGACAAGATGCTGTGGCGCTGGATCAACCGGCTGCACACATCAAAGAATCAAGACGGCGGGGATTGCTACGTGGCCTATGCGGAGTACCCTGCGGCGCGGTCTGTTTTTCCCAAGGCGCTGTTCCAGCCGGCGCGGACCGGACGCTTTGTGGGGGCAGAGTATCCCATCCCCGGCGAGAGCGAACAAATCCTCACCAAGATCTACGGGGATTTTATGCAAATTCCATCCAAGGAAAACCAGGTGACATTTTATCCGGAGTGGATTGGGTTTGAAGAAGGCCAGAGGTTCCGTGTGGAGGAAGAATGACCATGAAGTATTCAGAGATTCGTCAAAAATATCAGCACCGGGAGATTCTGACAAGCGTATTTGTGGATCCCTATGCCCAGTTGCTGTCGCCGCTGGTAACAAAACTCATGCTCCGGCTGGGGTTGCTTCCAAACCAGGTGACGGTTTGTATGATCCTCAGCGGTATTGCCGGGGCCGCACTATTTGCGCTTCCTCCTTTGTGGTGTAAGATTATCGGCGTAGTGCTGATTCACCTGTGGTATGTCTTTGACTGTAGCGACGGCGAGGTGGCCAGAATTACCAGGCGATTTTCCAAATTTGGAACGGAAATTGACTACACCGCCCATGTGATCAATCACCCGCTGTTTTTGCTATCCTTTTTGCTGTCTTTGCTCCAGCGGAATACAGGCTTTGCTCCGCTGACTTTGGCGCTGCTAGCCTTTGCCCTGGTGT
This sequence comes from uncultured Eubacteriales bacterium, assembly GCA_948439445.1. Classification (GTDB taxonomy): domain Bacteria; phylum Bacillota; class Clostridia; order Oscillospirales; family Oscillospiraceae; genus Faecousia. The sequence continues at coordinate 15,387 of CAOJND010000005.1, forward strand.
CGCTGAATTTGATGTACCGGCACAGCTTGCTGTTTTTTGATCTATACCGGGCCAGAATGGAGCAGGACGGTTCCGGGCAAGCTGAGATTGGGAAAGAGCAGCGTATATCCAAAAAAGTGATCTTATACTGCGTCAGTATTTTTCTCCATCTGCCAAATTTTGCGCTGCTGTTTCCCATCGTGTTTTTCATCTGCCCTGTCGCGACGGTGTGGTATTTGATGGTGGTGCTGGCGGTGCATCTTATGATTGTACCGTTCACTTATTTCAAATGGCTGAAAAAAATTGTGAAGATTTGATTTGAACGGCAAGCGAGTCAAACGACCTTGTTTCACTGGCACAGACAGGGTGCTTTTTTTCATGCGAGCTGTGAAACAAGAACAAATGAGAGAGGAAATTGGGATATGAAGGCATTGATTTTGAATTCCGGAATGGGAAGCCGCATGGGAGCGCTGACTGCGGAGCATCCAAAATGCATGACGGAGATCTCCAACACGGAGACGATTCTCAGCCGCCAGCTAACCATGCTTGCCGCTGTTGGCGTAACCCAGGTGGTGATCACGACTGGATTGTTTGACAGTGTTCTGGTCAATTATTGCCATGCATTGGATTTGCCGCTGGAGATCACGTTTGTCAAAAATCCGCTTTACAAAGAGACCAACTATATCTATTCCATTTATTGCGCCAGAGAATATCTAGACGACGATATTCTTTTCATGCATGGGGATCTGGTGTTTGAAAACAGCGTTTTGGACGCGGTGCTGGCCAGCGAAACCAGCTGCATGACGGTTAGCTCTACACTGCCACTGCCGGAAAAGGACTTCAAAGCGGTGGTACGAGACGGCCGGATCCAGGCGGTGGGTGTGGAGTTTTTCAACCAGGCCATGGCGGCCCAGCCGCTGTATTTGCTCAAGCGGGCGGATTGGCGGGTATGGTTGGACGAGATCATCGCCTTTTGTGAAAGTGGCCAGGTGCGGTGCTATGGGGAAAACGCCTTGAACCAGGTCTGGGACCGGTGCGCTATCTATCCGCTGGATGTAAAAAATCAGCTTTGCGGTGAGGTTGACAACCCGGAGGATTTGGCCTTGGTGTCGGCACAATTAAAAAAGGTGGAAAGCCGGACCGTTTATATGTGTTTTTCCACCGACATTCTTCACAGTGGTCATATTGCCATCCTTCAAAAGGCCAAGCGTCTGGGCAAGCTGATCATCGGCGTGCTTTCCGATGAGGCGGTTATCAGCTATAAACGGTTCCCGCTGCTTCCTTACAAGGAGCGAAAGACGATGCTGGAAAATATCGCCGGCGTCTACCGGGTGGTGGAACAGAAGACCCTGCGCTATCGGGAAAACCTGGAAAAATACCGGCCGGACTATGTGGTGCATGGAGACGATTGGGTTTCCGGTTTTCAGAAGCCGGTACGCGATGAGGTAATCTCCGTCCTGGCGAGCTACGGCGGTCAACTGGTGGAGTATCCCTATTCCAGAGGGGAAACTTATCGGGCTTTGGAGAGTCGGGCCAGAGCGGAGCTTTCCCTGCCCGATCTGCGCCGCGCCCGGCTGAGAAAGGCCCTGGCCATGAAAGGAACCATTACCGCCATGGAGGCCCATAGCGGCATCACAGGCTTGATCGTGGAAAAGACGGTGGTCTATCAGAACGGGGAGGCCCACCAGTTCGACGCTATGTGGGTCAGTTCTCTGTGTGATTCCACATCCAGAGGTAAGCCGGATATCGAGCTGGTGGATATGACCTCCCGCCTGCGCACCATCGACGAGATTATGGAGGTTACCACAAAGCCCATTATCTTCGACGGGGACACCGGCGGCTTGCTGGAGCATTTTGTCTATACGGTCAAGACCTTAGAGCGGATGGGCGTGTCCATGATCATCATTGAGGACAAGACCGGATTGAAGAAAAACTCTCTGTTTGGCACCGAGGTACCGCAGACCCAGGACAGTATCGAAAGCTTTTCCGCCAAGATCACCGCAGGTAAGAAAGCCCAGAAGACCAAGGATTTTATGATCTGCGCCCGCATTGAGAGCCTGATTCTGGAGCGGGGCATGGAGGATGCGCTGACCCGGGCCTTTGCCTTCACCAAAGCTGGGGCGGATGCGATTATGATCCACAGTCGGAAAAAGGATCCGGCGGAAATCTTTGAATTTGTGGAGAAATTCCGGAAGCAGGATGCTGTCACCCCCATTGTGGTGGTACCCACCTCTTTTAACACGGTGACAGAGGAGGAATTCAAGGCGCGCGGCGTGAATGTGGTGATCTATGCCAATCAGCTGACCAGGACTGGCTTCCCCGCCATGCAAAGCGCGGCGCAGCTGATTCTGGAAAACCACCGGGCTAAGGAATGCGACGATATTTGCATGTCGATTCAAGATATCATCACCTTGATTCCCCAGGAGGACTGAAAGCGGGAGGATGCGGTAGTGGCCAATCAGATTGTGCTGGCATCGGACGGCGGCTATGCTGCGTTGGATGCATATTGGAAAGAAAAGAAGATCAAAAAGCTTTTTTTGGTGTGTGGCGCCTCCATGGCCGGTCTGCGCATCAGCGAATATTTTGACAGATTGCCCAGCCGTCTTGGAGTGGCGGTGGAGAAATTCTCCCATTTCAAACCCAATCCGCTTTATGAGTCGGTTGTGGAGGGGGTGGCGCTGTATCGCCAGACGGGCTGCGATGCGATTATGGCGGTGGGCGGCGGTAGCGCCATGGATGTGGCCAAGTGCATCAAGCTGTATGCCAACCTGGATCCCCGGCAAAATTATTTGGAGCAGCCCATTGTGCCAAACGCCATTCCATTGCTGGCTATGCCCACCACCGCCGGTACAGGCAGTGAGGCGACCCGGTTTGCGGTGATCTATTACCAGGGAGAAAAGCAGTCTGTGGCGGACGACAGCTGTATCCCATCCGTGGTGCTGCTGGATCCCAGCGTCCTGGAGACGTTGCCGCCGTATCAGAAAAAGGCCACCATGCTAGATGCTCTATGTCATGGGATTGAGTCGTTTTGGTCGGTGCATTCCACCGATCAGAGCAAGGTCTTTGCGCGGCAGGCGATTGCGCTGGCGCTGGAAAATCTGGACGGCTATTTGGCCAACGAATCTGAGGCGAATGCCAATATGCTGCAAGCTGCCAACTTGGCGGGGAAGGCGATCAACATCACCCAAACCACGGCCGGCCATGCTATGAGCTATAAGCTCACCAGCCTGTATGGAATTTCCCATGGTCATGCGGTGGCCCTGTGCATTTCGAAGCTGTGGCCGTTTATGCTAGAACATGTAAACTGGTGCGCTGATCCACGGGGCGCGGGATATTTGGACCAGATGTTCCAGGCGCTTGGACAGGCTATGGGATGTCCAACCGCTGGTGAAGCGGCGTCAAAATTCCAAGAACTTGTGAATGCTTTGGCGCTTCCCGCGCCTGGGGCTAAAGAGGCGGATCTGGAGCTTTTCGTGCGCGCTGTGAATCCGGTGCGTCTGAAAAATAATCCCATCGCCCTGACCCCGGAGACGATCCGGGATCTGTACCGACAGATCCTGCTATAGAAAGGAAGAAAAACTATGAATGTTGCGCGCTTGCTGAACATTCTAGGGGCGGATTTTTACACCGGTGTTCCCGACTCCCAGTTAAAAAGCCTGTGCAATTATCTCATGCATACCTATGGAATCGACCCGGCACACCATCTGATTGCCGCCAACGAGGGCAACTGTGTGGCGCTGGCGGCGGGCTATCACCTGGCTACCGGGAAGGTGCCGGTGGTGTACCTGCAAAATTCCGGCATTGGCAATATCATCAATCCGGTGGCCTCTTTGATGAACGACCGGGTATACGGCATTCCCTGCGTGTTCTTTGTGGGCTGGCGGGGCGAGCCGGGGATCCATGACGAGCCGCAGCATATCTTCCAGGGTGCGGTGACAATCCAGTTGTTGGAGGACATGGATATTTCCACTTTTGTTATCGACAAGCAGACCAGTCAGGCGGAGGTAGAACGGCAGATCCAGGCGTGGAAGCCTTTGCTGGCCGCAGGAAAACAGGTGGCTTTTGTGGTCCGCAAGGGGGCGCTGGAATACGACGGGGTCGTGGACTATGAAAACGACTATTCCATGGCCCGGGAGGAGGCCATCCGCCATATCACGGCGGTGACCGGGACCGATCCTGTGGTATCCACCACCGGCAAGGCCAGCCGGGAGCTATTTGAGATTCGGACCGCCCAGGGTCAATCCCATGGGCTGGACTTTTTGAGCGTTGGCTCCATGGGCCACAGTTCCTCTATTGCCCTGGCAATCGCGTTGCAGCGGCCGGAGCAGCGGATCTGGTGTATCGACGGGGACGGCGCGGTTTTAATGCACATGGGAGCCATGGCGGTCATCGGCGCCAACCGGCCGAAGAACCTGGTCCATTTGGTGCTGAACAACGGCGCACATGAAACCGTGGGCGGGATGCCCACTGTGGCTTCCCAGGTGGATTTGGTGGCCATTGCCAAAGCCTGTGGTTATCCTTATGCGGTCTGTGTGGACAGCTTTGCGGATCTGGATCGAGAACTGGCCGCAGCCAAAACCCGTGGGACCCTGAGTTTGATTGAGGTAAAATGCGCACTTGGATCCCGGGCGGATCTGGGACGTCCCACCACAACGGCTATGGAGAACAAGCAAAACTTTATGGCCTATTTGCATACAGAAAGTGTGTGACAGTCTGAAGGAGCGGAAAACCAGCTGGCTTTATTAAAAAGCCCCACCGCCAAGAAACCGTGGCGGTGGGGCTTGATCGATTTTTTGGGGCTTAAAGTTCTGGATGGAGCTGTAGCCATACTTCTTTTGGCAGACAGGTTACATGCTCTGTGCGAATATCCCCCGTCAGCTGCCAGAGTAGGTTTGGGATTGTGTGATGGTAGGAAAATCCACACTTTTCCTGAACTCGTTTTGACTTTATATTTCCATCAAAATACCCGCACCACAGGGTTTCCAACTGCAAATCCACAAAGGCATGGGTAATGACAGCTTGGCAGGCTTCGGGGATCAGGCCTTGCCCCCAAAATGGGACGCCCAACCAGTAGCCAATTTCCCCCTCTTGCTCCGACAGCTTCAGGTTGCTGGCCTTTCCAATGGTTAGCCCAACGCAGCCGATGGGATCTCTAGAAGGTTTGAGACAGACGGCATAGGTCTCTGGAACCGACAACACCTGGCGGATAATCGACAGGCTATTTTCCACGCTGGTGTGGGCGTGCCACCCAGCCACAGGCCCCACCCTGGGGTCCCGGGCGTATTCATACAGGCGTTGGGCGTCCGATTCAGCCCAGGGACGAAGGAGAAGTCTTTGCGTTTCCAATTCCATTTGTTAAACTCCTTTCTAAACCGCTCCAGGCCGGAACAAAACATATGCGGTCACAGCCGCGATCAGAAGGTCGGCAATCCGGATATGGTCAAATAATATTCTTGCGCACAACAGCAGCACGATGAGAATACCAAAGCGGAGCACTTTGGCAAACCATCCCTTTCCCACACTGTACCAAGTAAGAAAGGAAAAGACTGGGGAGAAAAGGGAAAAAATCCCCCATCCAATCACATAGCGCTGTCCATAGACGCTGTGAGTCAGCTCGGCGGTCAAATAATACGCTGCCAGCATGCCAAAGCAGAAGGAAAGCTCTTTTACCGCCGCCAGACCCGGCGTCTTGCTATTTACCGAGATCCATACGCCCAACAGAATCCAGACGGACATTTGGGAAAAGATATTGCCTAGACTTTGGGTATGGTTGTCCAGATATTTTGCTAACCAACCCAGCGCTGCGCCCCACAGTAAGTACACAAATGCGGATATCCCCCACGCCTCTGTGGAAACGGTTTCAGCAGGCTTTCGTATGGCGTCTAAATCGATCATGGCGAACGCTCCTACAGCTTATTGTAGACGCGATCGAGGAATTTTTGGCTACTGACAATTACCCGGGTATGGATGGCATGCCCAATCTGCCCAGCTTCATCAAAGACCTGAATGGAAAAGGTGAGCTTTTTTCCCTCCACAGCGGTGAGTTCTGCGTCGGCGTGTACCTCCATACCCACCGGGGTGGCGGCGGTGTGGGCGAGCTCTAGGCCAGTTCCAACCGTAGTTTGCCCCTCCGGTAGTATACCGGCGATGGCTTCACAGGCGGCGCCCTCCATAAGCGCCGCCATACAGGGGGTGGCATAGACCAGCAGCTCGCCAGAGCCAACCTCCAGGGCGGTATCCTCTCGCTCCACAACGGTGGAGACGGTAGCTTTTAGACCAATAGTGAGTTCCATGGTATTGTTCCTTTCTTTGCCAGATGCGATCCAAATTAGGAATCTGCTGCTATGATATCGGAGCCTTGGGGAAATGTCAAGGGGAATCCCAAGAAACCAAAGGCAAAAAGGGTTGCATTTTTTGTAAAACGGGCATATAATGATTGCAAATATTTCGGCGTGTCCGCCGGGGCGAAGAGGTGCCAAAATGGAATCCAAGGAAAAATTGAATCTGACCATGCTCTGTGATTTCTATGAGCTAACCATGGGCAACGGCTATTTTGAAAAAGGCTTTCAAAACCGGATCTGTTATTTTGACGTTTTTTTCCGGCAGTGTCCGGATGGCGGCGGGTTTGCCATTGCCGCTGGCTTGGAGCAGATCATTGACTATATTCAGAAGCTCCACTTTGATCCGGAGGATATTGCGTATCTGCGGGAACGGAATCTGTTTTCCCAGCAGTTTCTGGATTATCTGGCCAACTTCCGATTTACAGGGGACATTTGGGCAGTGCCCGAGGGGACCCCTATTTTCCCCAGAGAACCGATTCTCACTGTCCGCGCGCCGGCCATTGAAGCCCAGCTGGTGGAGACCTTCCTGCTGCTGACCATCAACCACCAAAGCCTGATAGCCACCAAGGCCAATCGGGTGGTGCGGGCTGCTCAGGGCCGGACGGTGTTGGAGTTTGGCTCCCGCCGTGCCCAGGGAGCCGATGCTGCCATTTTAGGCGCCAGAGCGGCTTTTATCGGCGGCTGCAACGGTACTGCCTGCACCATTTCCGATCAGCTGTATGGAGTCTATGCCGGCGGTACCATGGCCCATGCCTGGGTGCAGATGTTTGACTCAGAATACGAGGCGTTTCAGGCCTACTGCCAGCTATATCCCGACAATGCCACCCTGCTGGTGGACACCTACAATACCCTTCATTCCGGCGTACCCAATGCCATCCGGGCGTTTAACGAGGTGCTCAAGCCCTTGGGTATCACCAAATGCGGTATCCGGCTGGACTCCGGCGATATGGCGTATCTAACCCAGCAGGCCAGAAAAATGCTGGACGACGCAGGGTGGCAGGATTGTAAAATCTCGGTTTCCAATTCTCTGGACGAATATATTATCCAGGACATTCTGCGTCAGGGCGCAAAGATTGACATGTTTGGCGTTGGTGAGCGGTTGATTACTGCCCGCAGCGAGCCGGTGTTTGGTGGCGTATATAAGCTGACGGCGGTGGAACAAGAGGACGGAACCATTTTACCCAAAATAAAGATTTCGGAAAATGTGGGCAAGATTACCAATCCCCATTTCAAGAAGCTCTACCGGTTTTATGGCAACGACACTGGCAAAGCCATTGCCGACTATCTGTGTGTCTATGATGAGACGGTGGATGACAGCGGTCAGATGGAGATTTTTGATCCGGAGGCCACCTGGAAGACCAAGACCGTGTACAATTTTACCGCCAAGGAGCTGCAAGTTCCGGTATTTCAAGGGGGTAAGCTGGTATATCAGAGTCCCAGCTTGAAGGAAATCCAGGCCTATTGCAAAGCGCAGGTGGACACGCTTTGGGACGAGGTAAAGCGGTTTGACAATCCCCATACCTATTATGTGGATCTATCCCGGAAGCTGTGGGAGATCAAATATAACCTGCTGAAAAACCACGGCTGATGAGAGCTACGGCAAAACAGATGGCTTTTGGCGGCGTGCTTGCCGCGCTAGCCGTGGTGGTGATGTGTCTGGTTACCATGGTGCCGGTGATGACCTACGTGTGTCCACTGTTATGCCTGTTGCTGGAGGCGTTTGTCCGAATTCGATGCGGCAAGCGGACCGCCTGGGCCTGGTATCTTGCGGTGGCCATTTTGGGCCTGCTGCTCAGCCCGGACAAGGAGGCGGCGGTGCTGTTGGCGTTTTTGGGCTACTATCCCATTGTCAAACCGGCGCTGGACCGGATCAAGCCGAAGGCCCTTTGCTGGGTGATCAAACTGGGGCTTCTGGGATTGTCAGTGGCACTGGCCTATGGCCTGCTGATCTGGCTGCTAGGCATGGCAGCATTGGCGGCAGAATTTCGGGGCTTGGGGGCGGTCATGGGAGCGGCGATGCTTTTTATGGGCCTTGTCTGCCTGGCCGGCTTGGATTTGGTGCTGTCTCGTCTCTTCTACAGAAGGCGGTGAACCATGGCGAAAAGCTGGAAGCTGTATATTTTGGAGTGCGGGGATGGCTCGTTGTATACCGGCATTACCACAGACGTGTCCCGCCGTCTTGCGGCGCATCGTGCAGGCAGGGGCGCCAAATATACCCGAGGCCGGGGGCCGCTGCGGCTGCGCTACCAGGAGGAATGTGATAGTCACGGCCAGGCTTTGCGGCGAGAGCTTCAGGTGAAGCATCTGTCCCAGAAGGAAAAACAAGAACTGTGCGAGGCCAGCTGTCAATCCGGCATTTTCCCAGGCCAATAACCAAGCAGTGGGATATAGTTGACATGCGAAAACCCTGAAGGGGGTTCGAAAAGCAAAGCCGCAGAAGGAAATTTCTGCGGCTTTGTCAGATTATGAATTAGTTTTCGTTATAAAAGATGAAAGGCCTTTTGGAGGTGATTGGTTTGGAGGACCAGGCGATTCTGGAGCTGTATTTTGCCCGGGATGAGGCGGCGCTAGTAGAGACAGAGCGCTCCTACGGCGGATACTGCCGTAGGATTTCCATGCGCATTTTAAACAGTCAGGAAGATGCGGAGGAGTGCTTTAGTGATACACTACTCCACGCCTGGAATGCCATCCCGCCCCAGCGACCCAGCCGGCTGCGGTTGTTTTTGGGCAGAATCATCCGAAATCTATCATTTGACCGTTACAAAGCCGACCACGCACAAAAGCGGGGCGGGGGAGAGCTGCCTCTGGTATTGGAGGAATTGGCGGAGTGTATTCCCGGCGGGGAATCCCCGGAAGAAACCGTACTTGGCCAAAATTTGACTGCTGTAATTGAGGATTTTCTTCGCCAATGCAACGCCCGGGAGCGCCAATGCTTTGTCCGGCGGTACTTCTTTGCGGAGCCGGTGGGAGAAATTGCGTTTCGATTGGACCTGTCTTCCAACCATGTCTCTGTGCTTTTGCTGCGGACCCGAAAAAAACTGCGTGTTCGACTGGAACAGGAGGGCTTTTATCTTTGAAACGAGAACAATTATTTGAAGCCATTGGCGAAATTGGGGAGGGCTTTCTAAGCGAAAGCGAGGCCAGGCGGCCACGCTGGCGGTACCTGGCAGGCGCTGCTGCGGCGTGTCTGGCGATAACTGGTTGCGTATGGCTTTATGGACAGAGGATGACGCCCGCTTCATGCGAGGTAGCTCCAGGCGATGGTATCTCTTTGGCACAGGCCACGGGTGCGGCTGTGAAAGGCGCAGACGCAACCGACGCTGCAACTTCGGCCGCCATCTCGGCTGCGGCGGAGGATATGGATATGGAAAGTCATCCCCAAAACGCGCCGGCTGTGACATGGGGGGAGGGGATCTCTTTCCAAAAGGTGGATTTGCTTCCCCAGACGCAGCAGGACTATGCCCTACCGGACGGATACTTTTTCTATACCATGACGGCCCGGGATATCGGGGCACTGTGGAGCCTGGACGCGATGGATTCGTTAGACGGCTATCGCCTGAGTGGGCAGGTGATCTACGATGGCAATGGAGACGCCTGGTCCGTCACGGTAGACGGCCAGTCGGAGACAGGAGTGTTTCAACTGCGGTTGGCGCCAGGGCGCCTGCCATATGATTGCTGCATTGTGCAGGCGCCGGAGTATGAACAGGATTACAACGGTACTGCCATCACAGCGTTGGAGGTAGACGGAACCTATTATCTGTCGGCCCTGTATGAAGGGGCGGAGACAGTGGGCTTCCGGGCCGACAGTGCTGACGCGGCGGTACTGGAGCACCTGGCCGCGCTATCCTTTGACCCGGACGGCGGTTTGTGCCTGCGTCAGCTTCACACAGACCAGGTTCCCGATTGGCGCAGTGAGAAGTTAGATGAGGCGGCCGCCCGGGCAGAAGAAGGCTTCGGAACCTATCTGCCTACCACGGTGCCGGAGCGGTTTGCGTTCCGGATGGCGCATCGAGAGATGGGCCAGGATCGGGATTGGCTCACGGTGGACTATGAAAGCGAGAATTACGGCTATTTGGAAATTACTGTTCACAAGCGCTATGGGGATCTGCCGGTCATTGATCCGGCGGCACCGGAAACCTATGACCGGAATTGGTATCCCTCTGGCGACAAGGTGCCGGATGCATTTTGGGATACCTGGAGCAATGGGGTATTCCTTCAGCAGGATCTAACCGAGCAGACCGTGGCGGCCCGGTGTACGGTGGACGATGAGGGTTATGCATGGTGTGTGCTTCGGGTGTTGTACCGCGACGATACGCTGGTGGAGGTGACAGGCAGAATCACCGCCCAAGAGGCCTGGGAGTTGATTGACCAAATTGGATAGATTCTAAAAAAGCAGCGGCTGCCTCGTTTGAGGTTTGCCGCTGCTTTTAGATATTTGGCCTACACGGTGTGGAGCTGCTGTGCCAGGTCCATCAGCTCCCGCTCGCTTTCTATGTCGGCGGGATAGGGATAGGCTTTGGCACAGCGGTCAAACTGTCGCTGGATTTGCTGGGCCTTGGAGGCGCTTTCCTGCAAGAGCAGGGCGTAGGCGAATGCCGTACGCAGGACACTGGGGTAGGTTTGTAGCTGTTTCATGGGGGGCATTTGCTTTTCGGCGCCTAAGCGGGTAAGGACTTGACGATCTCTCTGGCTCAGAAGCTCACAATAGATCCGGTCGCAGGTCAGCAGACTTCGGTGTAAGCCCACAATGCCGGTTTCCACAGAAAACAACTGGTCAATCAACTGCCCAGCTTCCGCAAACCGGTGCTGGTCCATCAGCCGGTTTTCATAGAACACCGCCATCACCGCCACCATGCTGTTGGATAGCTCGGAAGTCTCCGGCAGGTAAAACCAGGTCTGGGGCATATCCTTTAGTCGGACGCCCTTGGCAGTCTGCTCTGTGATTTTTAGCTGAATCCAAAAGGACTTTCGGGCCTGCGGGGATTGGCACAGCATTTTTGTGTTGTAGCCGTCGTTGTCCACAACTCCAAGGCGTAGAGGAATCCCGTTGAGCAGGGCAAAAGCAAATCCAACCAGACCCATGGACAGAAAAAGCATGGGAAGATACAAAATCCCCTTGCAAAGAAAATAAAGCCCGGCGAATATTGGCACGCTGATTAGATTTAAGATTGCGCCGCCCAAGTTATACAGGACAAAGGGCATATCCCCATCCTTCCATTCCGGCGGGTTCATCAGGCACTGCCCGGCGGTGCCCGCCAGGGACAGCCGGCGCAGACACAACCGCCCATCTTCCTCGCGAAGCCACATCAGGCTGCCGATTCGGAAGGAGGAAAACTGATAGCCGGTGAGCAAGCCAAACACCAGGTGTCCCGCCTCGTGGAGAAGGATTTGAAAAAACATGGCGGCGTACAAACAAACCATCAGCAGCAAAAGGAGCAGCAGGTATGCTCCAGAGGACAGCTCCATCGCGGAAATGGAATTCAAATAGCGGATGCTAAAGTAACCGTAGATGGCTCCCAGGAACATGTAGATCAAAACAATGAACCAGTTAGCCACAGGCTTTGACGGCTTTTTTTGTTTCATGCGCTGTCCTCCTTTGGGGCGATTTTCTATATTTCCCGATACATCCCAGCGGCGTCGTCTTTGCGGACGGTTTCGGCCACTTGCAGCACTTCCACTGCCAGCTTGCGCTGTCCCATGGTGATCTCAATCCGGTCTCCCTCTTTTACATCATAGGAGGCCTTCACCACCCGGCCGTTGACGCTGATACGCCCATTGTCACAGGCCTCGTTGGCCACGGTTCGGCGTTTAATCAGCCGGGAGACTTTTAAATATTTATCCAATCGCATGGGCTTCTCCTCTCATTTGCCGGCCACCGTCTCCCGCAGGGCCTTACTGGGCCGAAAGGTGGGAACCTTGGTAGCCGCGATGTTCATGGCCTCTTGGGTGTTGGGATTCCGGCCTACTCTGGCCTGGCGCCGCTTGACTTCAAAGATACCAAAGCCCGACAGCTGAACCCGCTGTCCCTGGGCCAGCGCGCCTGTGATGGCGTCCATCACCGCGTTGACAACTCGCTCGGTATCTCGTTTGCTCAGCCCAGCGCTTTGAGATGTTGCGGCAATCAAATCTGATTTATTCATTTGTGATTTCCCTCTTTTTTCGTGTAATAGTTTACAAATGCAACAGCTTGGCAAGCTTCTCGCCACCGGGCAGCAGCTCGCAGTCCTCCCGGGTGAATGCTTTTAGCACTACCACCATGACTACATAGACCACGGCGCCGGCGCCAATCGGCAGGGCGCACAGCAGAAGCTTTCCCATCCGGGAAGTGCTGTCCAGCACCGTACCCAGGCCCATCTGCACCCCATATACTGCCGCACCCATCAGTAGAGCGGCCAGCAGGGGACGCAAAGTGTTTTTCACAATGGCCGGCGGCGACTGGATCACCCGGTGCATAGCGAACAGATTTAGCGCTGTGATGCAGATGTAGCAGCAGACTGTGCCGATGGGGGTGCCCACAATGCCCAGATTGGGATTTCCGGTGAGAATATAGATCACCGAGAGTTTTAGCACGCCGCCGATTAGCATATTGACCACCGGAAGATTCACGTGGCCATGGGCCTGCATAATGGCGTTGGTAAGCAGCACCGTGGCGTTGAAAATCACGCAGATTCCCAATACCTGCATCAGCTGAGACGCCAGATCCAGTTCCTCCCCGGCATAGCCCCCCAACAGTGCCATAATGGGCTTAGACAGCACAAACAGGCCAACGGCGCAGGGCATGGAGATCAGGGCCATGACCCGAGAGGCGGATTCCTCTGTGCTACGTACTCCCTTGTGGTTCTTTAGGGTCAAAAAGGCCGTGATGGCCGGAATGGCGCTGACGGTGATGGGGGTGATAAAGGCGCATGGCATGTTGAAAATCGTCTGGGCGAAGTTATAGACGCCTTTTAGAGAGTCCGCCTCCCCCTGGGAAAAGCCGATGGTTTTCAACTGCCCCATATAGACCTTTGTCTCCAGCATGGTGATGATCTGTAGGCCTGCCGCGCCAATGGTGATGGGAATGGCGATGGCCAGCAGACGCTTTGCTGTGGCGCCGAAGCTGTCCACCGGTCCGTTGTCTGCGGGAAGCGCTTGATAGGCTTTCCGGAATTTGCCGAACAGATAGGTTGCCGCCACCAGGCACCCAGAGGTCACACCCAAAATGGCGCCGCCGGCTGCCAGGGAAACCTTAGCGGTGTATTGCAAAATGAAGTAGGCCGCCGCTAGGCCGATAAACAGCTTGCACACCGCCTCCATCACCTGACTGACCGAGGTGGGGATCATATTGCTCTGCCCCTGGAAAAAGCCCCGGAAGGCGGACACCACGCACACCAGCAAAGAGGCGGGGCCCAGACAGGCAATAGCGGCCCAGGCGTCGGGCTGCTCCTGAAAAGCGGCTAGCTGGCGGCTGCACAGGGTCATGAGTAGGGTACCCGCCAAACCTAAGGCAACAAATATGGTTCTGGAGGTGCGGTAGATCTGACGCATCTGGCCGTAGCGCCGTAGGCTGCTGGCCTCGGAGATCATCCGGCTCATGGCCACGGGGAGGCCGGCGGTGGAAATCATCAGCAATACGGAGTAGATGTCGTAGGCTGTATTGAAATAGCTAAAGCCCTGGGTGCCAATGATGGCGTTTAGGGGGATTTTGTAAAGTGCGCCAATGACTTTTACAATGGCGGTGGCCATGGCCAGCAGCGCCGCGCCATGGAGAAACGATTGCTTTTTTGCAGATTCAGACATAGAATACCTCTTTCCGGGGAAGTCAATCCCTGGTTTCATCAAACAGCCGGGGGATTGCGTAACTGGTCAGCTCCTGCACCACCGCTTGTAGATCGATGGTGGAAAAACGTCCGTTTTGATATAGGATTTTTCCCCGCACCATAGTCATGGCCACGTCGCTGCCCTTGGCGCTGAACACCAGGCCGTTTAGCACATTGTGGCAGGGCATCAGATGGGGGGCGGTGAAGTCCACCAAAGCCAGATCCGCGTCCATGCCCAGCTTCAGCATCCCGCAGGTGGCTTCCCGGCCCTGGGCTCTGGCGCCGCAGACGGTGGCCAGCATCAGCCCCGCCTGGGCGGGGAACGCAGCCGGATCCCCGGCGGTAGCGCGAGCGGACAGAGCTGCCGCCCGCATGGCTTCCAACAGATCCAAATTCCCGGCCTCTCTTGCACCGCCGGTGCCCAGGGCTACGTTTAGGCCGCTGCGCACTAGCTCCAAAATGGGAGCAGCCGGGCGGCCCAGCTTGGCATCCGCCGCCGGGCAAACCACAACCGAGGCCTTCCGTTTGGCCAAGAGCGCTCGTTCTGCCGCAGTCAGGCAGTTGCCTCCGGCGATGGTGGCAGGGACGGCAAACATCCGGTGGCAGTCCAGCAGCAGAGCAGGCTCCATTCCCGCGCGGGCCAGGCAGGAGTCCACTTCTTCTTGGCTCTGGGATAAATGTAGCTGCATGCCCAGACGCTCCTGTACGGCGTAGCTTCCCAGAGCTTCCCAGAGCTTGTAATTGCTGATATATTCGGCATGGATGCCACAGTCAATTCGGATCCGGCCGTCGTCATAGCCATGCCATTTTTCCGCCACCCGGCGCAGCTCCTGGCACTGCTCGTCGGTTTCAAAGTCGAAGTCCTCGCATGCGTCGATAAACCGGTAACTGGACAGGGCTAGATTCGCCTTAATCCCAGTCTGTGCCACTGCCTCTGCCGTGGCGTTGGGGTAGTAGTACAGATCTGACACCGAGGTTACCCCAAAACGCAGGCATTCGGCAATGGCCAGCTGCGCCGCAGCTTTGGCGCAGCGGGAGTCCATTTTATCCTCTTTTTGGAGCTGGGCTTCCAGAGCGTCGGCGTTGGGAAGATCGTCCAGTAGACTGCGCAGAACTGCTGTGGCCAAATGGGTATGGCAGTTGATCAGGCCGGGCAGAACCACCATGCCTGTGCCGTCTATAATGGCCGCCGGCTTTTCCTTTGGGGGTACCTTGGCCAGATAGGAGATTTTTCCGTTTTCAATTCCCAGATAGCCCCCCACCAGCACCTGCATTTGCTCGTTCATGGTGACAATGGTGGCGCCCAAGATCAGCGTGTCCAATCAATCGCTTCCTTTCATCAGACGAAACAGCTCCTGCTTTTGTGCCAGGACCTGATCTAGCATGTTGATATACTGTTCGGGAAATTTGGGATTGTGGAAGCGGCGCAGGGAACCGTCCGGAAAACTGATTTTGTTCATCCCGCCGCCACCCAGGGAGAGAATGGTGTGCATTTCCTCCATCATGTAGATGTTGTACAGGCAGTCTGTACCAGCCCGGCTCCAGCCCACATTTTCAAAATTGCCGGACATGTATTTTTGCCGGTATAGATAATAGGGCCGGTAGCCCAAGGCGCGTAGCGTTTGGTTGGCATAGTCAACCATCTGGGCGACCTGAGAAGCCGTGGGCAGACCCTGCCGGCGTTCATATAGATCCGCCCCTTTTTTGATGGCCAGGGTATGGATGGTGATGTTTTCCGGCGATAGCGCCGCCACCTGATCCAAAGAGCGCTGGAAGCCTGCCGGTGTATCCGTGGGCAAACCGGCGATGAGATCCATATTAATGGCGAGAAAGCCCGCCTCTCTTGCCTGGCGGTAGGCGCGGCTTACATCTGCCGCCGTATGGGGCCGTCCGCAGGCGCGAAGCACCCCATCGTCCATGGTCTGGGGATTGATGCTCATCCGGTCTGCCCCATGGCGGCGGATGACCTGTAGCTTTTCCGCATCCAGGGTGTCGGGCCTTCCCCCCTCCACTGTAAATTCGATGCACCGGGAGAGGTCAAAGTGGGCCTGGATCCCATCCAGCAGCGCCGCCAGCTGGGCCGATGAAAGCGTGGTGGGCGTGCCCCCTCCGATATAAATGGTACGAACCTTTCTGCCGGAACTTTCCAG
>CAOJND010000006.1 GCA_948439445.1 uncultured Eubacteriales bacterium
TCCGCGTCCAGGCAACAGGCGAAGATCTAACCTATCGTTGGATGTACTCCAACAATGGCGGCAAGACCTGGTCCGCCTCCGGCTCTGCCGGCGCGGACACGGACACCCTGTCCATAGCTATGACCGCCCGCCGGATGGGCCAGATGTACAAATGCGTCATCACCGACTCCAACGGTGATACGGTGGAATCCACCGCCGCGGCCATTGTAAGCAAATAAACCACTCTAAATAGCAAAATCCCCAGGTGAAATGGATGTAGATCCAATTTCGCCTGGGGAATCTCATTTTTTGGTACGTCACGGGGCAGAGCCTAAAAAAATCAATACTGGGAATTTTCTTGTACCGTCAGATCACAACTGGAAAAATAGTCTCTCAGGGCCGGCAAATACTTGTGAAACAGGGGAAAGATCCATAAAATATTGGCGTTGGCGTACAGGTCAAAGGAAAACGGTCCATGGTATACCCCCCACCTTGCGCCGCGCAGCCGGGCCGATCTGGATACCGCGTCGCTGGCCAGCAGCACAAAGGGGTTCCGTCCGGACTTGTCCCGGTCCTCCACATAGACGCAGGAAATCCGCTCCTTGGGAATAAACCGGAACTCCTTGCCGAACCAGCTCAAATGGACCCCGTCGGGCAACAGACGCACCAATACGGACATCTGCACCAGAGAGACATAGAGCGCCGCCAAAGTCACCACCACAATCAGCGCCAAAAACAGATAGTCCTTCCAGTTTTGAGGCGGATAGAAGAAATAGCTCCCCACGCCGCCGCAGCCGCAGAGGAAAAACACAACGGCCACCAGCTTCCAAAATGGATTCATATAAAATTGTAGCCCTTCCTCTTTCGTGTACTTGGGCTCTGATTTTGCTTTCAAACGGACTCCTCCTTCTACAGAAGGCTTACGCCTTCCCTCTTCTGCCTAAATCCCTAGCAGCAGCTTGGCAAAGAAGAAATAGACCAGCAGCGACAGGGCATCCACAATCGTGGTAATAAAAGGACTTGCCATGACGGCGGGGTCAAAGCCCAACCGCTTTGCCACCAATGGCAGCGTACAGCCCACGCACTTGGCCACCAGGACGGTGACAAACAGCGTCAGGCACACCACGGCAGCCACCCATACCGTAACCGATTCGTTGCCCATGAGCATCATATCCACCAGCAGCACTTTAATAAAGCAGGCGCACGACAGCACCCCGCCGCATAAAACGGCGGTGCGGATTTCCTTCCAAATAACCGTTGGTAGATCGCTGAACCGCAGTTCTCCTAAGCTCAGCGCCCGGATGATGGTCACAGAGGACTGGGATCCGGAATTGCCGCCGGTATCCATCAGCATGGGGATAAAGGCCGTCAATGCCACCTGAGCCGCCAACGCCCCTTCAAAGCTGGTGATAATCATCCCGGTAAAGGTGGCCGAAACCATCAGCAGCAGCAACCAGGGAATCCGGTGCTTAAACAGGTCCCAGGTGGTGCTTTTAATGTAGATCTTTTCTGAGGGCGTCATGCCGGCCATGATCTCAATGTCCTCGGTGGCCTCGTCTTCCATAACGTCCATGGCGTCGTCAAAGGTGACGATGCCCACCATCCGGTTTTCCCCGTCCACCACGGGAATCGCCAGAAAATTGTACCGGGAGAACATCCGGGCCACCTCTTCCTGGTCGGTCTGGGTATTGACCGAGATCAAATTGGTCAGCATCAGATCCTTGATCCGAATGTCGTCGTCCTCCGCCAGAAGCAGATCTTTTACCGTGACCAGGCCCACCAAGGTTCGGTTTTCCGTCACGTAACAGGTATAAATCGTCTCTTTATCCACACCCTGGCGGCGGATCCGCCGGATGCTCTCCTCCACGGTCATATCCGGCCGGAGAGACACATATTCCGTGGTCATCATGGAACCGGCGGAGTTTTCAGGATAGCGCAAAATCTGGTTGATGGTATTGCGCATCTCCGGATCCGCCTGCTGTAGAATCCGCTTGACCACAATGGCGGGCATTTCCTCCACCAGGTCGGCGGCATCGTCCACATATAGCTCGTCCAGCACTTCCTTCAGCTCACTGTCGGAAAATCCCCGAATCAGCAGCTCCTGGGCGTCCGGCTCCATCTCCACAAAGGTTTCGGCCGCCAGCTCCTTGGGCAGCAGCCGAAACAGGAGGGGAATCCGCTCCTCCTCCAGGGTGGCGAATACCGCCGCAATATCCGCCGGGTTCATGGTAACTAAAATGTCCCGCAGGGTGGTATACTTCTTATCCACCAGCAGGGCTTGCAGCGCTTTTTCCACAATATCAAATCGTTCAGCCAAAATGATTCCTCCTGTTCTGTCAAAAGGTAGGAGGCGGACTCATACTGGGCCGAGTACTAGCTGTGGCACGCCCAGGAGGCGAACCGCCGCGAACTTCGGCCAGGTATACTACCGCCACTGCCTGCGTCCATGGTGTTCCCTCCTTGAATCGTTCAAATTTGTCCTCAGACTTATTTATTGTATCCCCAAACCGGAAAAAAGTCAACCCTTGGGAGGCTGACAGGAAAGGGAAACGCTGGAGAAAACCAGGGCGCTCCAATTTTGTTTTGATTTGGCATTTTGCGGATAGTTTTCAGGAAATGTGGCAAAATGAATTGGATAAACCATAAAACAGAAGATGGTTCTGGTAAAATTGACGAAAAACCAAAAGGGATTTTATAGAATTTGACACTTCCCTAATGATGGAAAATATGGTATGTTATAGGTAATATGGTATACTCGCTCTAAAAAGAAGCTGGGGCCGGTTTCCGGTGCGTTGGAGCTGCGATAGCTCTGCAAAACCGGAAACGGTATGCTCTTTTGAAAGAAACCCCACACCCCAGAAAGGAACGAACCAAAATGGATGATTCTCTACGCACACAGTTGGAACGCTACCACAGTGGCAGCAATATCCGGGCCTACGAATTTTTAGGCTGTCACCCTGAGACCCGGGACGGACAGGCCGGTTTTGTATTCCGGGTCTGGGCGCCCAACGCCCAGGGGGTAAACGTGGTGGGCGATTTCAATTTTTGGAATACCACGGAGCTTCCCATGGAGAAAATTTCCCAGGGCGTCTGGGAAATCTGGTCCTCCACGCCAAAGCTGGGAGACGCCTACAAATATCTGATCCGGCACTGGACGGGAAAGACCGTATACAAGGCGGACCCTGTAGGATTTCGCACCTGCCGCGCTCCGGACACCTCCAGCGTGATTTGCGACTACACCGCCTTTCGCTGGCACGATAGGAGCTGGTTTACCCGCACCGGCAAGCGCAGCGCTCTGGACAGCCCGGTGAACATCTATGAGCTGCACCTGGGCTCCTGGCAGCGTAAGGAGGACGGTGGACTCTTTTCCTATGAGGAGATTGCCCCCCGCCTGGCGGAATATGTAAAAAACATGGGTTATACCCATGTGGAGTTGATGCCCCTGTCGGAATATCCCTTTGACCCCAGTTGGGGCTATCAGGTCACGGGGTACTACGCTCCCACCTCCCGCTACGGCTCCCCGGAGGGTCTGATGACGCTGGTAGATACCCTGCACCAGGCGGGCATCGGCGTGCTGCTGGACTGGGTGCCCGCCCACTTCCCCAAGGACGAATACGGTCTATATGAGTTCGACGGCTCCTGCACGTACGAGCTGTCGGATCCCATGATGAACGAGCATCCCGACTGGACCACCCGGATTTTTGACTTTGGCCGGCCGGAGGTAAAGAGCTTTCTCATCTCCAACGCCGTATACTGGCTGGAGGTATTCCACATGGACGGCCTGCGGGTGGACGCGGTCAGCTCCATGCTATATCTGGATTACAACCGCGCTCAGTTCCGGCCCAACCAATACGGCGGGCGGGAAAACCTGGAGGCCATTGCCTTTTTGCGGGAGTTAAACCGAGCAGCCTTTTCTGTGCGCAGCAGCGTGATCATGGCGGCGGAAGAGGCTACCGCCTTCCCCATGATCACAAAGCCCGATTTTGACGGGGGCTTGGGCTTTCTGTTCAAGTGGAACATGGGCTGGATGAACGACACTTTAAAATATTTCAAAGAGGATCCCCTGTTCCGCAAATACAAGCACAACCAGTTGACCTTCTCCATGACCTACGCTTTCTCTGAAAACTATATTCTGCCCCTGAGCCACGACGAGGTGGTCCATGGTAAGCTGTCGCTGATCAACAAGATGCCCGGGGAGTATGACTGGAAATTTGCCAATCTGCGGCTGTTGTTTGGCTATCAAATCGCCCATCCGGGCAAAAAGCTGAGCTTTATGGGCAACGAGTTTGGCCAGTTTATCGAGTGGAACTTCAAGCAGGGGTTGGATTGGCTGTTGCTGGCCTATGACCGGCACCGGCAGATGCAGACCTACGTCCGGGAGCTGAACCGGTTCTATCTGGAACACAGCCAGCTATGGGCCGACGACCTGAGCTGGAACGGCTTCCAGTGGATCGAACCGGACGACGGGAACAACAGCGTTCTGGCCTTCCGGCGAATTGACAAGCGGAAGCGGGAGCTTCTGATCGTCATGAATATGACCCCGGTCAATCGGGAGAGCTTCCGGCTGGGCGTGCCTCGGCCCGGCACATATATGCCGGTTTTCTGCTCAGAGGAGCAAAAATATGGCGGAACTGGCCTGCTGCCGGAGCCGGTGCGTGCGGTGAAAGAGCCATTCCGGGACAATGCCTATTCCGCTCTGTTCCATCTGCCCCCGGTCTCCATCACATTCTACGCCCGTTCTACCGGCAAGCGTAAGAACGCCCCGACGCAAAAGCAACCATCCAAGACGTAACTTGCCAGCGAGCTTACGCTGTTTCAAGATAAATCTAACGTAATTTGCATCAACAAGAGAATAAGGAGCTGTGAACATGTACTTTCAGAAAAAACGCTGTATCGCCATGCTGCTGGCCGGCGGCCAGGGCAGCCGGCTAAAGGTTTTGACGGAGAATACCGCAAAACCTGCCGTTCCCTTTGGCGGAAAATATCGAATCATTGATTTCCCCCTGTCCAACTGCGTCAACTCCGATATTGATACGGTAGGTATTTTGACCCAGTATCAGCCGCTGGAGCTGAATGAATACATCGGAAACGGTCAGCCCTGGGGCCTGAACAAGTCCCATTGCTGCGCGCAGGTGCTCCCCCCCTATGCCCGGAGCAAAAAAAGCGAGTGGTACAAGGGCACCGCCAACGCCATTTATCAGAATATTGGTTTTATCAAACGGTTTGACCCGGCGTATGTGCTGATTCTCTCTGGCGATCATATTTACAAAATGGATTATGCCGCTATGATCGCTTTCCATGAGAAAACCGGCGCCGACTGCACCATTGCTGTGCGGGACGTACCCTTGGAGGAGGCCAGCCGCTTTGGCATTATGAACACCAAGCCCGACGGCACCATCTATGAATTCGAAGAAAAACCCAAGCAGCCCAAATCCACCAACGCTTCCATGGGCATCTACGTATTCAACTGGAAGGTGCTGGAGCAATTTTTGGTGGCCGACGAGGAAAATCCGGACAGTGAAAATGACTTTGGCAAGAATATTATTCCCGCTTTGTTGGAGACCGGCCACAAGCTGATGGCCTACACCTTCCAGGGCTATTGGAAGGACGTGGGAACCATTGATTCGCTGTGGGAAGCCAACATGGACCTACTGGGTAAAAAGCCTGCCTTTGACATTCGGGGCGGCGAGCGGTCCCGGATCTATGCCAGAAACAACGCCTTGCCCTCCAGCTATGTGGACCAAGACGCCAAAACCGTCAACTGCTTCATTGCCGAGGGATCGGAGATCTACGGCACCGTCCGCCATTCCATCATTTCCACCGGCTGTTTTGTCGGGGAGAACGCGCTGGTGGAGGATTCCGTGATCATGCCTGGCGTTACCATTGAGACAGGAGCCATCGTTCGCCACGCCATCATCGGGGAAGGCACGCGCATCTGCCGGGGTGCCGTGGTAGGCGGCGCCTACGGACCAAAAGAGAAAAGAAAGATCAGTGTCACCCAGAAAAATGCTGTGGTGGCGGAGAACACCGTGCTGTTGCCCGGTGAAATGCTGTAAAGGAGGGCACCGCTATGACGGCAATGGGTATTATTTTCGCAAACATCTATGACAGTTCTCTGGGAGAGCTGACCAATAAGCGCACCATGGCGTCCCTTCCCTACGGCGGACGGTATCGCCAAATTGATTTCACCTTATCCAATATGGTCAATTCCGGCATCCGGCATATTGGAATCATCTCCCGTTTTAATTATCAGTCCTTGATGAACCACATCGGCTCCGGCGAGGAGTGGGACCTGGAGCTGCAGGAAGGCGGTCTGGAATTTTTAACGCCCTACTCCATGAGCCATAATTCCAGCTACCGTGGAAAGGTGGAGGCGCTGCACTCCGCGCTAGAGGCCCTGGAGTACAGCAGCGGCGAGGACTATGTGGTACTGGCCGACTCTGGCGTGCTGTGCAACATCGACCTGGGCAAGGTTTTAGAGGCCCATGTGGCCAGCGGCAAGGATTTGACGGTGGTGACCAAGGCCGGCATCGCCAATGGCACCAAGCAGTTGGACTTGGCAATCAAGCTGGATAAAGGGGGCCAGATCGCGGACCTGGCGGTGGACTATGTGGCCACTTCGGAGTATTTGGCCTCTATGGCCCTGTTCGTGATCTCCCGGGAGTTGCTGGTGCATCACGTTCGGGAGTGCATGGCCCGCAACCGCTACCGTTTTGAGCGGGACTTTTTGATGCGGCAATTCCAGGCCGGAAATCTGTCGGTCAATGTCTACGAATTCCAGGGTGTGGCTTTGTTTAACGAGTCTACCGAAGAGTACTTTAACAACAATCTGGCAATCATTGGCAAGGAGGTGCGGCACAACCTGTTTGGCGGCGCCCACCCCATCTATACCAAAGTTCGGGATCGGGTGCCCAGCTATTACGGCGAGGATTGCCATGTGGAAAATTGTATTGTGGCCGACGGCTGCGTTTTGGAAGGCAATGCCAGACATTCCGTCTTGTTCCGGCAAGTTACCATCGGGCAGGGCGCTATGGTGGAAGACAGTCTCATTATGAACGACACGGTAGTAGGCGAGGGCTGCGAGCTGAAATGCGTCATTTTGGATAAGGATGTGGTGGTTCGCCCCGGCACCAAGCTGATCGGAACACCAAATAACCCTGTGATCGTCAAGCGGGGTGAGCAGATATGAAAATCACCCTCCTGGCCTCTGAAGGCGCACCCTACGCAAAATCCGGCGGTCTTGGGGATGTAATGGAGGCCCTGCCCGCAGCCCTGGCCCGAATTCCCGGTAACCAGGTGAACTTGATTCTGCCATATTATAAAAAAATCAAAGAGAACGACCGCTATCCCACAGAGCTGGTTGCTCAGTTCCAGGTGGGATTGGGCTGGCGGCGGCAATACGCCGGCCTGATGAAGCTTCAGGGCAGGACGGATGGGGTGACAGTCTATTTCATAGACAACGCGTATTACTTTGGTGCTCGCCCCGGGGCGCTGTACGGCGATATAGACGACGGGGAGCGGTTTGCCTTTTTCTCCAAGGCATGTCTGGACGCTATGGCGATCATCGGAGAAATCCCCGACGTAATCCAGTGCAACGATTGGCAGACTGCCCTGGTGCCCACCTTCCTGGCCGCTCAATACCGGCCCATGTTCCCCAACACCAAGGTTATGTTTACCATTCACAACATTGAATATCAGGGCTGGTGCAACGCCGATTTCTTTGACGATGTGCTGGAGCTGCCCTGGGAATATCGCACCACGCTGGATATGAACGGCGCAGTAAATCTGATGAAGGGCGCCATTGAAACAGCCGATCTAGTGACCACTGTTTCCAAGACCTATGCCAAGGAGCTGATGTATCCCTATTATGCCCATGGGTTGGACAGTGTGATTGCCAACGCCGCCTGGAAGCTCACCGGCATCACCAACGGCATTGATGTGGGTACCTTTAATCCAGAGACGGATCCAGCCCTACCGGCACATTTTAATGCCAATTCCTTTATCTCCGGCAAGGCCGCCTGTAAGGCCGCCCTGCAGCGGGAGGTGGGCCTGCCGGAAAAACCAGAGGTTCCCCTGCTGGTCATGGTAACCCGGCTGGCAGGCCACAAAGGCCTGGATTTGCTGTGTTATATCGCCCGCCGTCTGCTCTGGGAGCAGGAAGTACAGTTATTGATTCTGGGAACCGGCGAGGCACAATACGAAAACTTTTTCCAGGGCCTGCAAGCCGAATTCCCCGACAAGGTCGCCGCCAAGATCACCTTTGATCTGGGCCTCGCCGCCAGAATCTACGCCGGAGGCGATATCTATCTGATGCCCTCCAAATCCGAACCCTGCGGCCTGAGCCAAATGAATGCCATGCGCTATGGCACGGTGCCCGTGGTCCACGCCACCGGCGGCCTACAAGATACAGTTCCCCCCGCAGACGATAAAGGCCAGCAGGGACTCGGCTTCACCTTCCAGAGTTACAATGGGGACGATTTCCTGGGGGCGCTGGTGCGCTGTCTGACCCTGTACCGGAATAATCCCAACGGCTTCCATGACTTGCAGCATCGGGGCATGTGCCAGGATTTCAGCTGGGACAAGCCCGCAAGTGCGTATATGGCCCTATTCCAACAGATGCTGGCGCAGTAAGACGCAATTGCTTTTTCATTGGATTCTCCGGCGATTTGCCGGAGAATCCAATTCTTGCGGAGCATTGCCATGGCTTTTCCAATAAAAACCTTTTGATCTGGAGACTCCTAACTATGCGGATTCTATTTGACAGCAAAAAGCTTCTTTATAAAGACCCCTTTGGCGTTCTGACGCCGGGGCAGATCTGTACATTGCACATCCAGGTTCCCAGAGACATTACGCCAAAGCAGGTTGTCTGCTGCGTATTGTCCCAGGATCACCATCCGGTCATGGAGGTGGAGCTGCCCTGGCAGCGGCAATCCGGCCCGTACGACGTGTTCGGCGGCGAGCTAAGCTTTCCCCAATGTGGTCTGTATTTTTATTACTTTCAAATTGTGGCATCCTCCGGCGCGTTTCGGCTGTTTAAGGCCGGAGACGATACCAATATGGAAGCCGGGGATCTATGGCAGCTCAGCTGTGTCCCGGCGGACTTTCAAACCCCGGACTGGGCCCAGGGAGCAGTGATGTACCAGGTGTTCCCCGACCGGTTCCACCGTAGCGGCCAGTGCGACCTCACCGGTAAGCTCCAGCCCTACACCGTCCACACCCATTGGGACGAGGAGGTGGACTGGCGGCCAACCCCTCAAGGGGAAGTGCTAAACAATGACTTTTTTGGCGGAAATTTTCGCGGAATTACGGAGAAAATGGACTATATTGCCTCAATGGGCGCAACCATTCTCTATCTAAACCCCATCAGCAAAAGCTTTTCCAGCCATCGCTACGACACCGGCGACTACAAAACCCCGGATCCCATGCTGGGTACCGAGGCGGACTTTGCCGCCATGTGTGACGCCGCCCACGCCCGGGGCATCCGGGTAGTATTGGACGGTGTCTACTCCCACACCGGCTCCAACAGTCTGTATTTCGACCGGTACGGAACCTTTGGCGGCAATGGGGCCTACTGCTCCAAGCAGTCCCCCTATTACCCTTGGTACAGCTTCCGGCACTACCCTGATTCCTATGCATCCTGGTGGGATTTCGACACCCTGCCCACAGTACAAAAGATGGAGCCAAGCTTCGTGGACTATATCATCTCTGGACCGGATTCCGTGGTGGCCCACTGGTTGCGGCTGGGCGCCGACGGTTTCCGGCTGGATGTGGTAGACGAATTGCCGGATCCATTTGTGGCTCTGCTGAAGCAGCGGATCCGGCAGCTCAAGCCGGACGCGCTTCTGATTGGCGAGGTGTGGGAAGACGCCTCGAATAAAATTGCCTATGAACAGCGCCGCCGTTATTTTGTGGACGGAGAACTGGATTCCGTGATGAACTATCCCTTCCGCACGGCCATTTTGAACTTTATGCGGGAGTGGGACGACGGCAAAGCGCTACGAGATACGGTTCTAACCATCGCGGAGAATTATCCGCCGCAAGTGTTGCTTTGCTGCATGAACATTTTGGGCACCCACGATACCCCCCGGATTCTCACCGCCTTGGTGGACGATTTTGACGGCAGCCGCGCTGAAAAGGCCCGGCGGCATCTGTCCAGAAACCAATATCTGGTGGCCCAGGAGCGGTTGCTGATGGCCTCCTTTCTCCAATACGCCCTGCCCGGGACCCCCAGCCTGTACTACGGGGATGAGGCGGGTATGGAGGGCTACAAAGACCCCTTTAACCGCCGCACCTATCCCTGGGGCCGGGAAAATGAGGAGCTTTTGGCGCATTTTCAGCAGTTGGGTGCGCTGCGTCGGAGCTGCGCGCCGTTACGGTTGGGGGATATCCAATTTCTCGTCGCTGGGGATCACCGGCTGGGCTTTACCAGAAGCTATGCCGGTCAAACCGTTCAGATCTACTTGAATCGCAGCGGCAACGATTGGGATATTCCCGCCGGGAAAATCCTGCTGGGACACAGTTTGAAAACCCTGACGCCGCACCAGCTAACGCTGGCGCCTATGGGCTTTTGTGCGGAGATTTTGGAATGAAGGAATGGATTTTTTCCGGCTACTGCCGGACCCTAGACCAGAGCCGGATGGTAGAGGTGGAACAGATCGACGACCGTTTGGAGGCGGATTGCTGCTACGGTAGCTGCCCCTATGCGTCCAGTTGTACCATCGCCCAGCGGATCCGGGAGCTGGAACAGGCGGGAAAAGAAGCATAAAATGGCTTGTCCTGCCGATTCTTTTTGAATACGCCGAATTCTGCTGGAAAGTGACATCTCTGCTTCGCTATACTTTAGGTAGGAAGGGAGAGATGGCTTATGGATCCTTATGATCGTACCGCTGTGGAGCAGGTCTGGCAACGCGTCCATGGAGATAGGGGGAGCGCCTCCGCCTCCCCAGAGGAGGGCCTGCAGGAGCTGATCGCGTCAGAATGGGTTGACGCCACTGTGTACTTAAACCTATCCCGTCGGATGGGGGGAAAAGAAAGCACCCTGCTGCGGCAGCTATTTCAGGAGGAGCAGGCCCATGTGGCCTGCCTAAAGGGAATTTACACCTTGATAACCGGGCGGCGGCCGTTGGTTCGTGCCTCTGCGCCGGTTCAGGAGCCGGTACCCCAGACCTTACGAAGGTGCTACGGGCGGGAAATGCGAAGCCTAAGCGCCTATGAAGCCCGCTCCAACCATCCAGAGTATGGCCATGTCTTTGCCAAAATGGCGCTTCAAGAGCGGGAGCACTGTAGAATCCTGCTAGAAATCATTGGAAATCTTAGCGCAGGAGATTCCGTATAGTATAAAGACAATAAGCCCGCCCCCTGTCCAAAGACAAGGGGCGGGCAATTTTGCTGTCTACAGGTTGGACCGTCGAAAAAACCTTCAAAGCGTTCTGGAACGGATTTGCCCTCCTCTGCCACCTACAAGGCAGCCAATGCTGACAGGCACTTTCACACGCGGGCTTTCGGACCTTGAATCCATAATCGCAGTCACTCAATAGTAGCGGATCACAGCCTTGACCAGGCCAATCAGCTCCGCTTCAGAGCCATCGATGGGGGAATAGTTGGGATTCTCCGGCATGAGCCACACTTGGCCGTCCCGGCGGCGAAGCCGCTTCACCGTGGCCTCATCTTCAATCCGGGCCACAACAATCTGCCCATCCTCAGCCGTCTGCTGCGGACGCACCACCACCAAATCCGCGTCCAAAATACCAGCGCCGATCATGCTATCTCCCCGCACCCGCAGGGCAAAGCAATTCGGCGCGCCGTCCCAGGAGAGAAACCCCTCCCGGTTCTCCACGGCTAGAATCGGCTGCCCGGCAGTGACCACACCCACAATGGGGATCTGCCCAGGCCGGACAGTGGTGGCAATGGCCCGTTTCCTGCCCTTGCCAGTGGGAATCTGCAAAACCCCCTGCTCTTGGAGCTGCTGCAAATGATAACTAACCGACGCCGTAGAGCGCAGGCCCACCGCAGCACCAATCTCCCGCACAGAAGGCGCGTAGCCATTTTCTTGTACAAATTGATTGATAAAGTCCAAAATTAACTGAGATCGATTGGAGGTCCGTCCCATGGATTTCACCATCCTTTTTTCTTTATGATAGCACAAATGTGCGAGTAATGCAACACCAAATCCATAGAAAAAAGCGCCCCGTTACCGAGGCGCTTTTTCCGCGAAAGAATCAAAAAAGAGAGGGAATGAGGTAGCTAACACAGTACAAAACACGCTGCAAGGGAAATCCGGTACACGGCTTTCGGATCAACCTTACGAGCACAGTATACCGAGGGATTTTGAACGTGCTATGAACAAAACAAGAATAATGGTTGAAAGAACTGTAAAGAAATGAAAGCTGTCGTTTAAAATGTTCTATGGTTTGTGTTTCTCTAGCTCTCCAGCATAATTTCCTTCATAGAAACCTTTTTGATCCGCCAAGAGAAATAATACATCACCGTCTCATAAAATCCGGCAAACACAACCAGGCACAGACACATGGTTAAAAAATCGAACTGATATGCGGCGACGTCCGCCACATCCCGGAAAACTACATCCACCATAAGACGCAGCAAGCCATATTGGTAACCCGTTCCAACAGCAAAGCCCAGCAGGGCCATGGGCCGGTAACCACGAAGAAGCGCCTGGGCGCACTCCTTCTGGGAATACCCCAAGACCCGCATTAAGGCGATGGGCTTGGTGTTGCCCTGAACCACTGTGGTAATCGCCAAAAGCAGGGTAGTGCAGGCCAGCAGCAAGCCGATTAGTAAAATCATCAGTCCCATCATCTCGCTTGCCAAATCCTTCATACTCAGAGACATCTGGGTCATGGAGGAGAAACAAAACGCAGAAAAAAACACAAAAAATGTCAGCGCCTTGTTTCGCCCCAGGGTGCTGCGCCGCATCTCCTCTAGGAAAGACCGGCTAGGCGCGGTTCGCTTGCGCTGAAGGCCCGGTTTCGGCCCGACGTCCATGCGGTCCTGCAAAAGCGACAGCGCCGGGCGCTTCAGCTTGCGCCAAGCATAACCCACCGATAGGGCGGCAAACGCCATGGCAGGCAAAATCACAAAAAACAACAAAAGCGACGGATGAAATCCAATAGGAAAGTCGGGGAGAATCCGCTCCTGATTTTGCAGCCGGTAAAATCCCGGCATCAGCCCAAACGCGGCCCCAAATCCCAAACTGGCGCCACCCAGCACACTCAGACCAAACACCCAAAATCCTCTGGCAATTCGAAATTCGGAATAGCCAAGAGCTTTTAAAATCCCCAACTCCTTTTTATGGGCGTCGATATAATGCTTGCAATAAAACAGCAGCATCACCAGGGAGGTAGCCAACAGGCAGCCGCCGCTGACCCCGCAGACCACTTTGGCCACGGATATCTGCGCGTGGTAAAACACCATGGCCTGTGGGGACAGCAATCCCTGGTCAAGCTGGGATAGATCCAAGTAGAAATTGCAAAACATGGCGCACACCACCACCGCACAAAACGCCATAATGGAAACGCCAGTCAGTTTGGCGGCATCTCGGTATCCCACAATCATTTTCTCACCACCCGATCTCATAGGCGGTTTTCCGCCGGTCATTTTTTACAATTTGGCTCAGCCGGCCGCTGTTCATTTGAATCACCGTACCAGCCATCTGGGCAATGTTCTGATTGTGGGTTACCATAACCATGGTAAAGCTGTAGGTCCGTTGAAGCTTGCTGATATAATCCAAAATCTGCCGGCCGGTTTGCTCGTCCAGTGCGCCGGTTGGCTCGTCCAGGAACAAAACCCGCGGCTTCTTGGCCAGGGCTCTGGCAATTGCCACTCGTTGCTGCTCGCCGCCAGATAGCTCCCCTGGGAATTTGTCCAGCTTGTCCGCCAGGCCAACCGCCTGGATGATCGGAAGGTATTGAGAATTTCCCGCCAAGTCCGCCCCCATTTTTACATTTTTCTCTACATTTAAATGGGGCAGCAAATAATACTGCTGAAAAATAAAGCCAATGTTTTCCCGGCGAAATTCGGTAAGCGCACGGTCGGAGCAGGCGGAAATCTCCTTTCCATCATAGGACACGGTACCATCGTCGGGCCGTTCCAGCCCAGAGAGCACGTTCAGCAGCGTGGACTTTCCCGAACCGGAGGCTCCTAGCAAAACCACAAATTCCCCATCGGGTATTGTCAGATCGATTCCCCGGAGCACCTGAAACCGATTGTCCCCGGCGCCATAGGATTTTATAATATTTCTTGCTTCAATCATGATTTTCCCCTCCTTGGGCAATTAGACTGAGAAAAATTTCTGTAATCATCTGTTGGATTTGCTCTCCAGTAAACTGGCACACCTTAGCCGCACATAGGGTTGCGATGCCATGACAATAGATCCATAGATGTTGGTACAACCGCTCCGCCGCAGGACCGTGGATGCCATAATCCTTTTCGATCGACTGTAGGATCTTATGATAGTTATCGTCAATGGATGGCAGGACAGTGGACAAATCCGGCGGTCTTTCCGATTCTGACATAAACAGCAGATGAAACAGTCTTGGCTCGCATATGGCAAACTGAATGTACTGGGCGCCCACCCCCCGGAACGCCTTATCCTGGGCCAAGCCCCGCTCCACATAGCCATCGTAGCACTGCCTTGCACTTTGGAGTACTGCCTGCCGCACCTCGTCCATGCTCTGAAAAACCGTAAAAATAGGCCTTGCCGAGCTACCCAACTGCTCGCCCAGCGCCCTGGCCGTCAATGCGGCGCCACCCTCCCGCCGGACAAGCTCTAGACCTGCTTTTACAATTTCCGCCTGGGTGTACTTTGCTTTCGGTGGCAAAAAAATCCCCCCTTGTTTAAAATCGCTTGTTTTAAAACATCCGTTTTATTATATTCCCGTTTCCTCTCTTTGTCAATCTTTTTTTGAAGGGAGAAGCATGAAAGGAACAATGCCCCGTCCTCTGTGTTCAAAAAAATGGTCTTTATTATTTTAACGTTAAAACCCGCGTTTAGCATATCAAAAAGTGTTTTCAATAGCTGAACGCCGAACAAGTCCCCCTTGCGGGAGACTCGTTCGGCGCGAAAATGGGTCTATGCGGTTGTATCAACCCTGATTTTTATTGGAACAAAACCGTCTTTGTCCAAAAAGGGAGGTTTTGGGTTGAACACGAAATCATGAACCGATCACGATAGCTGCGGCGGTAGACTCCACCACATTCCCGGAAGCGTCGGTAACCACGCATTTGTACATCTGACCTGCGCGGAACGCCTTGACCTCCACATGCAATGTGTCGGTATCGTAGCCCGGCTGGCTGGACTTAACCCAGGATCTACCGCCATTGTTGGAATACATCCACTGATAGGTCAGGCCCTCGCCGGAGGCTTTTACAGTAAATTCAGCGGTCGAACCAACTACACCGGTATAGTCAACCGGCTGCTCCACGATGGCCGCCGTAGTAGCCGTGGTCATGGTCACGACGTTGGTTTCCACCACGACACCTCTGGAATCGGTCACCACGCACTTGTACATCTGGCCAACGCGGAAAGCCTTCAACTCCACCGCCAGGGTGTCGGTGTTGGCGCCTGCCAGGGTGGACCGGGAGAAGCTCTTGCCGCCGTTGTTGGAATACATCCACTGGTAGGTTACGTCAGTGCGGTTCACATCCACATGGAACACCGCGTCAGCACCAATTTGGCCCACGAATGCCTGGGGCTGTGTCACGATGGTCAGCTCGGAGGGCTGCTCCACTGTGAGCAGGCACGTATCTGTAAAGCCGCCGTCGGTGGTGGTGGCCGTGATTACCACCTGGCCAGCGGAAACCGCCGTCACCGTTCCGGTTTCATCCACCGTCGCAACCGCTTCGTTGTCGCTGCTCCAAATTACGGACGGATCCGCCGCATCCTGGGGCAGAACCTGAGCGGTCAAGATCATCGTCTCGCCGGCTTCCAAGGTTGCCTCGTGGCAGCTAATGGTCACGCCTTCCGCAGCCACGCCATTGAGCTTGTACTGGGCGTACAGGCTCACCTTATGCTCCGGCATGGTAAAGCTTACGCTCTGAGCGCCAGCCTGTTCCGGCGTCAGGGTCAAGCCACTGGCCTTCCAGCCCAGGAACGTAGCGCCTTCCAGAGAATTGGCCTGGACAGTGATCTGCTCGCCCGGCAGGGCCTCCTTGACCTGCTCGCCAGCGGCATTGTAGGCTGTGGCGTTCAGGGTATCCACTGCCAGAGCGTTGCTGCCGGAAAGAGTGCCCGCGAACATAAAGGTACTGCCGTTGTTATTTCTATTGGCGTTGGTCAGGGTCAGCCGGACGATGGCCACATCGCCGGCGCTCTTGAGCTGATAGGGGATGGTGGTGCAGAACACCTGCATACCGCCGCTGGCATTGCCCAGAATCTTCTCATAGAGGACCTCGTTGTTGACAATGAATTGCAGGGTAGACTCCGCGTTCCAAACACCGGTATAGATCTTTGCCTCCTGCTGGAAGCTCTGATAGCCCAGCCGGATCTCCAAACCGTTGCCCACGCCACGGCACTGCATACCATAGCGGTCTCTGGTGCCGGGATAGTTGGAATCCGCATCGGAAGCGGTGTAGTAAATAGGCGCATCCTTTACGCAGCCCTTTTCACCGTTGGGAACCGCGTCATGATTTCTCTTAAAGCCGCTGAAGCCCACGCCGTTCGCCTTCCGGGCGTAGTTGGTCTCGCTGTCCTGGGGAAGCTGGAACCAGTCGTTGGTGCCTTCCTTGGTCAGATCAATGGTCTGGCCGGAAATCTGCTCACTGTTGTAGTTTGCAACCGGCGTATCGCTGCCAAGCTCCTTTTCGCCCAAGGTCGTCGCAAAGAGGATTACACTGCCATTGGTAACAGAGTACGCGTCCATCTTGTCCAGGTAGAGCCGTACTTCCGCCACATCCGTGGGATTCTCCAGCAGATAGTCAAAGCTCATCCGGTAGGTTCCCATATTCTGGTTGCCGAAGGACTCGCTGGCCATAACCTTGCCGTTGACCAGGAACTGAACCGTACCCACGCCGTTCCAGGTGCCCACATAGACGTTGAGCCGCTGGTTTTTCTCGCTGTAGCCCACGTTGAATTTCAGATAGTTGCCAGTGCCGCGCATATGGGTACCATACTGATTTCTCGGCGCGGAGCCGGTCAAATCGTTGGCATCGTACTTGTAGTAGATCGGCGCGTCGGTACACAGGCCCTGCTCGCCGGTGGGAACTGCATCCACATTCCGGAAAATGTTGGAGATGCCGGAGCCGTCCTTCTTATGGGCCTGAGCGCCGGAGTCGGTGGGGCTGACATTTTCCCGGAACTGGTACCAGTCGGAGGTACCCTCCTCGCTCAAATTGACCGTACCGCCGTTAAAGCCGGACTGACTGCTTTGCACATAGCCGTCACCTTCGCCATAGGCGGATACCAAAACGGTGCGGGTATAAGTGGCCGTTCCGCTGCCATAGTGGGCGGTGATGGTAAGCCGTACCGCCACATCGCCCTGCTCCTGGGTCGGACGCAGAACCTTGCCATTGTTCATCACACCGAAGGGCGCACCATCGGCGCTGGAGGACAGGGTGAAGGTCGCGCCATACAGAGGACCGGTCTGATTCAGGACAAAGGGATATTGGACATTGCCATTGGTATTCCCATTGTAAATCGTATCCAGCATCCGCGCCAGATCCTGGGCCGCCCGGTCGTCGTCGGTGGTTCCCGCCGGCTCCAGCAGAACGGTTGCCGACAGCTTGCCGCCGCCAATCACATCGTCCTTCACGCCGGATACAGTCACATAATACTTTTCAAAGGGTGCAACATCCTCAATGGTAAAGTCAGAATTAGTGGTTTCGTAGCTGCTTACCAACTCGCCGGTAACGGCGTTGTACAGCGCCACATGGAAGCTGTCATAGGTTTCGTCCACAGGCGCTTCCATATGGACCTGGATCGCCGTTCCATTGGCTGTCGCGGTGACCACGGCAGGAACAGAGGGAACCTGCTCGCCTCCGTCCAATAGGGCAATGCTCTTGACACTGACCCGGGCGTCGCCTCTGGAGCGATCGTTGTCCAGCAGCCACTGCACCATCACTCGGGAATCGTCGCAGGCCGCCCGGTAGGGGATGTCAACCACATATTCAGTCTCTTCCACGCCGCCGGCAAAGGACATCTCCACACGGTCGTCGGAGGCGTCCGCCAGGCCGGCCTTCAAAATAGCCATGCCGTTCTGCACGCCAACCACCAGGCGCATGGTCTGCATCTGGTTGGAGGCGGGGGCCATGAACATAAAGCCCTCATTGCCGAAGCCAGACATACCCTTGCTGACAGACTGGGCGCCAGCAAAGCCCAGAGCCTCCACAGAGGCGCTGCTTTCCAGGCGGATAGCGCCCTGGTTGGCGGGAATACCCACGGTATTGATGTTATACAGAGTGCCATTGTTCTTGCCGGTCTGATAGAGCAGGCCGTCATGGATGTTAGTATTTTCTTCTGTGCCGAAGTAGACATAATCTTTGGCCGCAGTCTCATAGTACGCCTGGGTTGCCGTTTCGCCGGCCTGGGCCAGAGAAACGCCCACCGCGCCAATGTAACCGCTCTCGGCATCGTCGCCGGCAGTTCCTTCCACCACATAGGAGTGGGTACCCGCCTCCAACTGGAAGGTTTTCTGGTTGCCGCCGGCATTTACCACCAGGGTAACCGGCTGGGTGGCGGTGGCAGTAAAGTGCAGGTCGGACAGGTCCGAGGCCCGCTCTAGCGCATGCAGAGAAACCCGGTTCTCCACGCCATTATGCTTCATGTACAGGTTATCCACGCCGAAGTCCTCGGTCAGATGGACGTTCCAGGTCACCACATTATCCGGGGCGTTGATGTCCACGCCAATCAGATCTTCCAGCACCATGCCAACGCCAAAGGAGCCTGTCCAGCCCGCAAAGTTGGCCCGGCTGGAAGAGCCGTTCTTGGTGTATTCGGAGGAATAGTTCTCCCAAACCGTGGCCTGGGACACATGGTTGCCCTCCAGCCCTGCCTGGTACACATCCGACGCCATATTCACGTGACGGACCGCTTCTTCAAAGGCCAGCTGATCGTAGCCATATTCTCTCAGGCCGTAGACATACTGATAAGAGGTAGGTGCCCAAACGGAGCCAAGCCAGTAGGCGCCTTCCGCATGGAACCGGCTGACCTCATTTTGCCAGTCATAGGCCGTGGTAGCCAAGCCCTGGGGCCGGTAGAGCTTCTGGGAATTCAGGCCGTGGTTATCGATAATAGCCTTGGCCCGCTCCTCTGTGGCCACCAGACCGGCCAAAGCCCACAGATTGGTGGGAGTGGAGACATTGGTCTTGGTAACCCCGTCCGCATCCAGGTTGGAGTACATCTGGGCTTCCTCGCTCCACAGCTTCTCGTTGATCAGAGCGGAAATGCGCGCATGCTCCGCTTGGAAGAAGGCCGCTTCTTCGGTCTTGCCCATGGCGCCGGCAATTAGGCTAATATAGTGGGCCGCCTGGGCCTGCTGGATACTCAGATCATTATAGGTCTGCTGGCCAGCGGAATCGTCCAAAATTAGGACGTTGCCGTCCTGGTTGGGGGTATTGTCCAAGCCATTGCCAAAACCGTTGGTTTTGCCATACAGCCCGTTGGGCATCTTTTTATTGCGTTCGATGTAATTATACTGCGCCACCAGACGCTCAAAGATGGTCTTACCATTTATGAGTTTACTGAAACGGGACACATCGCCATGAATCTGGTATTGTTCCCATTCAGCCATAGCAAACAGGGGCGGATTGGTGCCGGTATTTTTGCGGGTGTTATAATCCCAATAGTCCTTACCGGTGGCTTCCACAATCTCCCGGCAGATATAGCCGTCCCGCTCGTCGTCGCTGTCCACCTGGTTATAATAGAAATTGTCAATCGACGCCAGGGTGGGGAATTCGTTCAGGCCATACTTGTCGAACATCATCATCAACATGGTATCCCAGACGAAAATGTTCCCGCTGAACGCCTCGTCTACATAGTAAGGCGACTCCGGGTTGGTTGCGCTGGGAATTTTCGCAATGTTGTTCTTATGAATCTGCCAAGTTGCATCGTAGATTGTCTCCCACTCCGGATGGCGGGAAAAATGCACTTTAGGCAGATTGTCCATGTCGATCTCATAGCCGCAGGGAAGCACTTCTTTTGTCTGCTTCGCGCTGACTGGGGCCATGGTGGCAAGCATGACCACAACAAGGACAAACGCTAAAATACGGTTTACCTGTCTCATGGAAATTCCTCCTTTTCATTCTCTGGTTGCAGGAATTGACGCATCGCGGCTGCGTATTGTCTTTTCACAGAAAACAGCGTCCTTTGTCATTCCCTTTCTACCAATACCATTATACCAGGGATTTCCCAAGGCACAAGGCTCAGTTTTTATTTTTCTTGTAGAAAATCTTTTGTTCATTTTGTATAAAAACACCAGAGTTATTTTATCTATTGTTATGCGCAGCATTGGCTCTGCGGAGATTTAGTCCTTAACTCTGCCTTCCCATAGGGGAAATATTGCGTCACAGCATCCTGAAAAAACGTTTTTAAGGCAGTTGGCACGGTTATGTCAAAAAAATTTTACGAAAATCTCTTTATAGAGGTGTGCGCCGTGGAAAATACATCTCAAGCCCTAGCACTGTAAAAAGAGCTTTCTCCTATTTGATTCACATAATACAAAAAGGGGGGCAGGCCGTAAGGCCCGCCCCGGAATAAAACGCGTATGAATTCGCCTCGCAATTAGCCGATTGCAATGCTAGCGGAATTGGACTCCACCACATTGCCAGAGGCGTCGGTAACCACGCACTTGTACAGCTGGCCGGCGCGGAACGCCTTCAGCTCCACAGATACCTCAGCCGTGTTATAGCCAGGCAGCGTGGACTTGGACCAAGATCTTCCCTGGTTATTGGAGTACATCCACTGATAGCTCAGGCCTTCACCCTGGGCCTCCACCGTAAACACGGCTGTATCGCCAACTGCGCCGGTGTAATCAACCGGGCCGGTGACAATGGCCAAGGTGGTGGCGGTAGTCATGGCAACTGCGTCTGTTTCCACTACGTTGCCCTTGCTGTCGGTGATGACGCACTTGTACATCTGGCCAACCCGGAAAGCCTTCATCTCCACCGCCAGCGTATCCGTGTCAGCACCGGTCATGGAAGACTTGACAAAGCTCTTGCCGCCGTTGTTGGAGTACATCCACTGATAGGTTACATCCTTGCGGGTCACGTCCACATGGAACGTTGCAGTGCCGCCAATGGCGCCCTTGAAGGTGGCAGGCTGGTTCACAACTGCCAGAGGAACGTCAGGCAGGACTTCTTCCGTCAGGGTAAATTGCAGCCAGTTCAGGTTGGAGCCACTCTTGGTGAACTCAATGCGCATAACATGCCGTCCTGCATCCAGATAGATCTGCTGGGCAGGCAGAGTCGTCCAGCTCTGCCATCCGCCAGTGACGGTGGGATTGAAGGTCGCGATCACTTCGCCATCCACCAGCACATTGAATGCGCCGCCGGCGGAGGAGGAAGCGGTACGGGCACTGAGATCATAATAGCCGGTCTTTTCCACGTCGATATTGTACTGTGCCCAAGCGCCTGCGTCGCAGTAGCCCAGGTTCTTTCCGCCGTCCACATCGGAGCAGGCCTCACCTTGGACGGTCTTGCTCCACTCAATGCCTTCAGCAGCCTTGAAGCGGGTATCGGCGGTGATTTCGGTTACGGGAACATTGACAATCCGGTCATGGAAGTAATTGACCTTCATAATCAGCTCCAGCACGCGCTGTGCGCCGACCTCCAGCATTTCACGGGACAGCTTGCCGTTTGCCACTGCGGCAACCAGCAGCTCCGGCTGAGAGTTGGTCATCTTCACATCGTTGCCAGCCAGAACTTCGTAGACATGGTTGGTGTTGTTGCCCCAGTCGGTCTCTACCACACCATCGAAGCCCCACTCGCCACGGAGAATGCCGTTGAGCAGATCATGGTTTTCGGCAGTTTCGGTGCCGTTGATATAGTTGTAAGAGGACATAATGGTCCAGGGATCCGCTTCCTTCACGGCGATCTCGAAGCCCCGCAGGTAGATTTCACGCAGGGCGCGCTCGGTGGCACGGGAGTCGGAGCTGGAACGGTTGGTCTCCTTGTTGTTGGCGGCAAAGTGCTTCAAAGAGATGGCGACGCCTTCGCTCTGAACAGCTTTGGTAATAGAAGCCGCCATTTTACCGGTAACCAGGGGATCTTCGGAGTAATACTCGAAGTTTCTGCCGCACAGGGGGTCACGATGGATATTCATGCCAGGCGCCAGCCAGATATCCATATTGTTCTGATGCGCCTCGATGGCAGCGCCACGGCCGACCTCAGCAATCAGATTCACATCCCAGGATGCGGCCAAGCAGGTGGAAATGGGCCATGCGGTGCAGGTGGTGCCAATCCGGATACCCTGCGGGCCATCGGCGGTCATGACCAGAGGAATGCCATAGGTCATGTTGTTGCCCCAGCCCTGGGTATTGCCGCCGTCCCGGTTGCCCTGGGCGCTGAGCAGCTGCGCCAGCTCCTCGATGGTGAGCTGATCCAGGAACGCGGGCATCAAAGAACGATCGTTGTACACGTCCAGCAGCATAATCTTCTCGTCTTCCGCCACAGCCATAGTGCGAACAGGTGTGTTCGTGCTGGGAGCAGCGGCTACGGTATGCTTTTTAATGGTAATGGTGTCAAGATTGGGGAACTTATCCAGCGCTTCACAGGTCACGGTCAGCAAATTCATGCCCTGATCCAGATGCACGGTAATGGGCTCCAGGTTTACAAAATTGAACCATTCGGACTTTCCATCGCCGTCGCCGGTCTGAACACAGGTCATGGTGGAGGAATACTCCACCCCGTTGACCACCAGGTGGGGATTGAAAGTAAAATCAGCACGGCCGTTTGCGGCGCAAAGATAGACGTCATATTCGCCAGCCTCCGCCACATTGAGCCGATAGCCCACCTGGTTGCCGGCATAGTTCATATAAGCCAGGCAAGTGCCCGCGTTACCTGCTACCGTAAAGTTCTCCAGACGGTAGGGGGTCAGATTGGTGCCCTTGACAAACTGATGAATGCTCTCTGCCTGGAAGGTGACATTGTCCTCGGTCACATCAATGGCGCGCGTCTGGGCCTCGCCGACCTTCTCCAAGGTCATATAGTCGATATTGGGATAGCTGGTGGTGAGGTCAGTCAGACTCAGGACGCAGTTGCCCTTGGGAAGCTGCACAGTGATGGGATCCAGCTCCACGAAGTTGTACCACTCACTCTTTCCACTTCCATCGCCGGTCTGCGGACAATTCAGGAAGCAGGGATAAGCTTCATTGTCAACCTGAACGCCAGGCTGGAAATCAAAACCGGCACGGCCATTGGCGGCCACCAGCTTCAGTTCATAGGTGCCTGCTTCTTCCACATGGATCAGATATTTGACATAGTTACCATGGTAATTCATCATTGCCAGGCAGCCCTGGTTGTTGCCAAAGGACTCCACAGCCGGCATATTGGAGGTCGAATCAGCCTTTCTGCCGGAATCATCGAACTTCTCCGCCTGGATGACGTTGACGCCAGTACCAGAAATTCTGGTGGGATAATCCGTATTGATATCGCCAACCCGCTCCAAGAGCATATACTCATAGTTGGGGTTATTCTTGTTGGCGGTGAAACGGACCCGGTTCTCACCCTCTTCCAGATTGATGTAGAAGGCTTCCTGCGCCATGGCAAAGTTGTACCACTCGCCGGTGGCGCCGTTCAGGTTGCCGGTCTGGTGCGCATTGAAGACAACGCCTGGCTGGGGTTCGCCATTGACGGAGACCTTGAAGCAGTCCTCCGTGGGACCGTTACCATTGGCGAAGCACATCAGCACAGAGTAGCGACCAGCCATCCCGGCAGGCACCGTGATGCTGTACTCGGCAAAGCGCCCGGCGGTCTGCATGTAAGCCATGCAATACTGACGGTCGAGGTTCTCATCGTAGTAGGATTCGATGGTGATGTCGCCGCTGGAATGGATAAAGTTCTCCATTTCGACCCGGTTTACGCCCTCATGAAGGACATAGTTGGGATCGAAGGTCTCAGCGCGCTGCACGTCTACATAGCTGCCATCCTCCAGCATCCGCTTGGGGAGCTGATTGGGCGCCAGCTTCTCGGTGAGCTGCTCTACAACGGTGTCCTCATTCACGGTATAAGCGAAATCCACATACTTGCCGTCCCGAATGGAATTGCCCACAAAGAAGGTGTAATCGCCCTTCTCCATGACGTAGGCGGACTTCTGGATCACGCCGGTGTCGTCATAGCTGGACATATCGGAAATGGCAAAGCGCATGACCAGAGTCTCGGAAGCGCCGGGGTTCAGAAGACCGGTCTTACCAAAGGCCGCCAGCTCTTTCGCGGGCTTGGTCAGCTTGCCACGGGGTGCGGTGAAGTAAACCTGCACAACCTGCTTGCCTGCCACATCACCGGTATTGGTGACGGTGGCGGTGACCACGATCTCTTCGCCTTCTACCTTGACGCTGTCAATGGCGGTAGCGAAATCCGTATAGCTCAGGCCATAGCCGAAGGGATAGTTGACCTTTTCAGCCGCACCGGGGATGGTTTCGAAATAGCGATAGCCCACGAAAATATCCTCTGTGTAGTTGACATAGGAATTCGATTCTTTAAAGGTCTCCGAGGAAGGATAATCGCTGTAATCCTTCGCCCAGGTATCCACCAGCTTACCGGAGGGGTTCACATGACCCACCAGAATGTCAGCGGTGGCCAAACCGCCTTCCATACCGGCCTGCCATGCGTTCAGCACCGCGTCCACGCCGGGGATGGCATTTACACCCTTGATCCAGCTGGTATCCATAACAGCGCCGATATTCAGCACCACAATGGTGTTGTCAAATTCGGCAGCAACCTTGGTAATCAGGGCCACTTCTGCGTCGGACAGATAGTAATCGCCCTTGGCAGCGTTGCGGTCAGATCCCTCAGAGGAGGTTCTGCCGATGGTGACCACAGCGGTCTCGGTGGCATTTTTTGCCGCATTCCACACCTCATCGGTGATGTTGATGTTGGCATCGTCTTTGATGCCATTGGTGGTAACTTGCTGGGTATAGAAATCGGTCAGCTCCGGAACCAGCTTAATCTGGCCGTCCGCCTCCCAAACCTGCATGCCTTGCAGAATATTTCTGGTATATTGTACATTGGTGGCACCAGAGCCGCCGCCGCCACGCACATAGTCAATCATGGCACGGCCAAACATGGCGACGGTTTCGCCCTTGGCAATGGGCAGGGACTTTTTCCCGGTTTGCTCCACAATAGGGTTCTCCAACAAAACCATGCCCTCGGCAGCAGCCCGGCGACTCAGCTCTGTGTTGCCCGGCGCGGATGCGGCCTGGGCAGGCAGGATCGCGCCGGCGATAGAAGAGGTCAGGATCAATGCCGCCGACAGCGTCGAGGCCACGATCCTACGAATGGTGTTTTTCATAGATTGCTCCTTTCTTTGCGTGCGTAAATGGCGTACAGGGAATTACTGGGGCCTCCTTTCTAGGTGTGCATGATTTCACAACTCCTTCATAAATATTTTACAATACTTATGATCACCTGTCTATTGTAAGCTCCGCTAATTCTCATTTGTTCATTTTGTATAAAAACACCAGAGTCATTTTATCCATTGTCATCCGTGGCATTGGCGCTTCTTAAGAAAGCATGTGCGCCAGACAAATACAGTGGCCGATATAAATGCCGAACGAGCCTTTCCGCAAGGAAAGGCCCGCCCGGCGCAATAAAATGGAT
The DNA here is from genome assembly GCA_948439445.1 of uncultured Eubacteriales bacterium. GTDB lineage: Bacteria > Bacillota > Clostridia > Oscillospirales > Oscillospiraceae > Faecousia. Next base: position 25,744 of record CAOJND010000006.1, read on the forward strand.
CTATAAAATTGTATCTGCCCTGATTTTCATTAGAGCAAAGTCAGTTTTGTCCTAACAGAAAAGCTTTAGCCAATTACAATGCTAGCTGTCTTGGACTCTACCACATTGCCGGATGCGTCAGTGACTACGCACTTGTACATCTGGCCGGCGCGGAACGCCTTCAGCACCACAGATACTTCTGGGGTGTTATAGCCAGGCAGCGTGGACTTGGTCCAGGATCTTCCCTCATTGTTGGAATACATCCACTGATAGGTCAGATTTTCGCCCTGAGCCTCCACCGTAAAGACAGCGGTCTCGCCAACCGCGCCGGCGTAGTCAACCGGATCGGTGACAATGGCCACGGTGGTAGCGGTGGTCATAGCCACAGCTTCCGTTTCCACCACGTTGCCCTTGGCGTCAGTAACGACACACTTGTACATCTGGCCAACCCGGAAGGCCTTCATCTCCACCGTTAGCGTATCCGTATCAGCGCCAGTCATGGAGGACTTAACAAAGCTCTTACCGCCGTTGTTGGAATACATCCACTGATAGGTCACATCCTGGCGGGTCACATCCACATGGAAGGTGGCCGTGTCGCCAATCTGGCCCGCAAAGGCCTCAGGCTGATTCACAACTGCCAGCACATTCTTCAGATCTGCCAGATTCTCTTCAGCGGCTTCCAGAACCGCCAGGTTGGAAATCTGATCCTTCTGTGCCTGGGTAACCAGTGCCTCATAGGCAGCCCGGGCAGCTACAATCGCCTCTTCGCTGTCCAGGGTGACCGTGCTGCCGATGGCGTCGATGAGCGCCACGACCTGCTCCACCTGGGCCTGCTGTGCGGCGGCAGTGGTCTCAACGTTGAAGACAACCTCCTTGGTCAAAGGCGTAGCATCGTGCAAAGAGGCCGTCACAAGAACAGACACCTTGCCGTCCTTGGGCACCGTCAGCACATTGTCCTCGATGGTAGCGCCGGTTTCGCCAGCGGACAAAATCTCATAGGTATAAACCGGCTGGAGATCGTGGCCTTCCATCTGGCAGCCGCCGCGGGCTTTGGCGTCGGCGCTGAGAGCATAGGTCACAGGATTCGTATTGTCTCGAACAATGTTCTGATCTTCATCCGTGGTCAGGTCATACAGATCGCAGGTGCAGTTGACTGTCTGGGTGATGGTCATGTACTCAAAGGTGACATCCAGTTCCGGTACATTGTCCGGATAGCTGTTTACCGCCAACAGACCAATCTTGGGATCCAGCAGTTCCCGGTCTACGCCGCCCAAGCTGGTATAGCTCACACCGTCGGTGGAGAAAGAGGCCTCGTAATGGTTGCCAATCTTTTCCAGCCGGTACCAAATGGTGGTAGCAGTAACCTTAATCTGTCTGTTGGCCGTCCAGGCGCCGCCAAACTCGGAGCCCAGCTGAACCTGCGGTCCAAGCTCATAGCTCAGCTTCACATAGTTGTCATTGTCCTGATAGACCATGATGGCCGCCTGCTGGTAGCCCACGGTTGGCACCTTTTCATAGACCACCTTGGCCTCCATGAGCCAGTTGTCGGCCGCAGGCTGTACCAGGATGTTCTTCGCGTCGTCATAGGTCTGATAGATGTCGCCCTTCTGGGTGGTGATGGTCAAACCTTTCTCATCAATCTTCCAATGGGTATCGTCGGGATTGATGACCTGCCATACATCCAAAAACTCTTCTTTGGAGGTCTTGGTAAAGTCAAAGCTCTGAGGCGGTAGGACGAAGTGGATGGCATAGTTTACGCTCTCATTTCCTGCGGTAACCGTCACCGTGGCAGTGGGATCTTCAGTCGTCGCCTGCTTGACGGTGCAGGTGAAGTTGCTCTTTACCTCCGCCGTCACCTGGGGCAGATTCTCCATGGAGGTCACAGCCACGTTGTAGTTGTACGCGTTGGCGGTAAAGCCTGTCATAGGCTTGCCATTAATGAAAATATTGTCGACAACAATGGGCTGGCTCACCCGCACAGGGAAGCTGTCGGTCTTGGTCACGCCGTTCTCCGTCACAGAGGCGGTAATGGTGGCAACGCCGTTGCCCACGGCGGTAACCGTACCCTGGTCGTCCACAACCGCTACCTCGGGGTTGCTGGTGGTATAGGTCACTTCTACACCGTCGGCGGTCAGATCCACAAAGGTCTGGTCGTCCCGGCTGGCGGACAAGGTGGTAGTGATCTTCTTACCCGCCTTGTTCATATCCAGAATATGGCCGCTGGGGATGGCAGTGGCGGTGTGCAGCTCCGGCGTCAGTTGACCGGACAGGGTAAAGTTAGCGGTCAGGTTGGCAGCAGCATCGCTGTCGGAACCGATTTGGATGGTGTAGACGCCCTGATCATAGAGCTGCACCTGATTTTCCGCATCCCAATACCATAGGTCTGCCACATCCAGGGTCAGAGTGAAGTGGGCAGTCTCGCCGGCGGCGATCATCTTCTTGTCGAAGCCCTTCAGCCGCTTCACAGGACGATCGTTCGCAGCGGCGTCGGGAGAGGCCACATACAGCTGGGCCACTTCCTGGCCGTCCACCGCGCTGGTGTTGGTCACATCGAACTCCACCGTGATGGTGTCGTTGGGGGTCACAGTATCCTTGCTGATCTTCAGGTTGGAATAGGCGAAGGAGGAGTAGCTCAGGCCGAAGCCAAACGGATAGGTGACATCGCCGGTGAAATACTGATAGGTCCGGCCATTGTTGTTCTCATCCGCACGGATCTGGTAGTCCTTGATGTTAGCCAGCTGATTCACATCCGTATACCAGGTGAAGGGCAGCTTGGCACTGGGATTGGCCTCGCCAAACAGCAGGCGGCCAGCAGCGTTGCCCTGGGCCTGTCCGTTGTAAGTGGACCACAAAATCGCCTTGACATTGTCCTTAAACGGCTCCACATTGATCTGGGAGACCGCCTGCATGTAGACGATGACATTGTCATTGAGGGCAGCTGCGCCATTAATCATGGAATCCTGGTTATTGGGCAGGTTCAGGTTCACGCCGTCGCTCTCTTCGGCGTAGCCGTTCTCGCCGGGACGGGTGCCCGCAAAGAACACCACCACGTCGGCTGCCGCAATGGCAGCGCTCTGTGCCTCGGAGTACTCAAAGTTTACGGAAGCGGTTTTCCACACCATGTAGATGGGCTGATCCCCATAGCCGCCGCCTACGGCAGCGTCGCTGGTATAGGTCTGGTAGTTCTGCCAGCCGCCGGTGTTGCCTACGCCGTCAAAGGCGGCAAGCAGGGGGCCGCTGACCGGATCCATAGCCCGGATCTCCAGCCGGGTAGGGCCAACGTTGGTATCGCCGGCCATCTCCACGGAGAACTGCTTCACACCGGTGAAGTCGATGGTGCCGGGGTTGAACTTGGCCCAGGAGCCGTCGTAGATATAACCCATGTTGCCGGAAGCTTCCACCTTGCAGTTGTTCAGCTCCGCGTTGGCGTTCAGGTCGATCTGACGCAGCACGTTGCCATCGGCGTCCAGCAGCTTGGGGCCGCGGGTGTTCATCCGATAGGGACTGGAGCCAGAGGAAGCACCGTTGACGGAGATGTACTCAAAAGATGCGTCGGGGTTGGCCCGCTTCAGAGCAGCCTGAATGCCCTCCAGGGCAGTGCTGGTGTTCTCCGGGTCGTTGGTGGAATAGTCGCCCAGGATCAGCTCGTCGGCCACATCGCCCAGCAGCACCAGGCTCTTGATCTTCTCGCCGGACAGAGGCAGGGCGTTGTCCTGGTTTTTCAGCAGCACAACCGCGTTGTCCGCGCCGTCCTCGGCCAACTGGTCGTGGTCCGCCGCATGAATCTGGTTGTCAAACTGGTCACCGCCAAAGGGACCGCCGTCGGGGTCAAACTCACCAGTCTGCATACGAGCGGTGAACAGACGCACCAGGGCGCGATCCACTTCGTCCTCGCTGAGCAGGCCATTGGTGACAGCGGCGCCGGTGTTGCCAGGCAGAACGCCGCCACAGTTCAGGTCGGTACCCGCCTTGATGGCGTAGGCAGCAGTTTCCTTGCCGCCCCAGGCCTTGTTGCCCCAGCCCTCGGGACGCCATTTGTGATTGGATACCACGTCGTTCAGCGCGCCGCAGTCGGTGACCACAAAACCGTCGAAGCCCCAGGTCCGGCGAAGCAGGCCATCCAGGATCTGCTCATTGACAGACATGGGAACGCCGTTAACCGCATTGTAAGAGGTCATAATGGAGCCAACCTTGGCATCCTCAACGGCATACTTAAAAGCCAGGGTGTAGTATTCCCGCAAATCCCGCTCGTCCAGGTTGGAAGAACCGTTGTGCCGGTTCTGCTCGCTGTTGTTGGCCAGGAAATGCTTGGCGGTGGAGATCGTCTTGAGATAGCTGGCGTCATCGCCCTGCAGGCCATTGATGAACGCTTCCGCAATCATACTGGTCAGGTAGGGGTCCTCGCCATAGGTCTCCTCTGCCCGGCCCCAACGGGGATCCCGGTCCATGTTGATGGTGGGGGACCAGTAGTTCAGGCCGTGGTCATTCACATGATTGTTGAATTTGTCACGTGCCTCGTCGGATGTGGCGTTCAGCATTTGCTGGACCAGATCCACATCCCAGGTGGCCGCGATGCCTAGGCCCGTGGGGAAGCTGGTGGCCTTGCCATCTCTGGCAACGCCATGGAGGCCTTCACTCCACCAGTCATAGGCGTTAACCCCCAGTCTGGGAATGCCAGGGGCAGTACGCGCCCGAAGCTGGGCGTATTTTTCTTCCGGCGTCATGCGCGACACCAGGTCCGCAGCCCGTTCCTCAAAGGAAAGGCTGGTGTCCAGATAGGGTACAGTGGCGGTAGTCTCCTCTGTGGCGTCTTTTACCGCGAAAACCGACAGATTTACGCAGCCGACACAGAGCAGGACTGCCAGCAAAATCGCTGTCAATCTGGTTGATGCTCTTCGTTTCATGAAAAAACCTCCTAAATTTTTTATGTACAGGATCGTCTCCTGAACAACGAAGTGATAGGCCTGTTTGCCCGTCCCCCAGGCCAGGGGTGAATTAAGAAATTTGGGCAATTACATCGCCGGGCCAGTCGTCAATGGACCCAAAGTCATATACATTTTCATAGCCCATTTCCAGGGCTTGCTCCAAAGCCGCCGCACTGCGGATGCCCGAGGCACAGTAGAAAATAATTTCGCTGGTTTGGTCGGGGCAAAATTGCGGCAGAACCTCCGCCAATTCGTCCACAGGGATGTTCACACTGCCGGATATATGGAGCGTCTCAAATTCCTCCCGGGTTCTAACGTCAATCACGAAAGCCCCGGCGTCCATTTTATCCTTCATGGCGTCCGCCTTGATCTTGCGCTGGCGGACGTCGCTATTGTTTTTTATCGTGAAATGGTAATCTGCCCCGGCAAACAGTACCGTTTCGCCGTTGCAGGCCACCGCGGATACCGGCAATTCCGACACCGTCTCCAGCAGATTGCACTGGATACACTCCGGCAGAATCAGCGCTGTCTCGGTTCCAAAT
>CAOJND010000007.1 GCA_948439445.1 uncultured Eubacteriales bacterium
CGTGCGCTAAAAAGTGGAAATAGACTACTACGTCATGATCAAGGTCAGCGCCAAGGACGGCACCATCGGTTGGGTCTATGATTCCAAGGTCTGGGTGTCCTCCGAGCAGTTCACCGACTCCAGTGTGGATTTCTCCACCGCCGCCAAGGAAAACTATATTAACCAGGCTGGTTATTCCAGCGACACCCAGTACCTACTGTGGATCAGTCGCTACACCCAGCGGGTGAATGTGTTCCAGGGCTCCAAGGGGAAATGGAAGCTGATCAAAACCTTCCTGGTCTCCACCGGTGGCAATGAGACGCCAACTCCAGCCGGTAGCTATCGGACATATTACCATGAAAATCAGTGGACTTGGTCTAGTTATTATGTCAACACCATCACTGGCTTCTACAATGGCCATGCATTCCATACCATTTTAAAAAGTCCCAATGGCGGCTACTATGACAGCCGTGTGGGCATTCCTTTGAGCCATGGCTGCATTCGGATGCAGGAGGCAGACTGCAATTACATCTACAATCTGCCCCTGTACACCCGGGTGGTGGTGTATTAAGCGGTCTGGCATTTATAAACCCATGTAAACATCGCAAGCAGCGGGGGTGGGACCTTTCCACCCCCGCTGCAATGAAAGGAAGCGACAATTCTTGGAACCCATTTACCGCAAAACTGTCCAGGTGTCCTCTCGGGATACGGACTGTTTCGATCGGTTAAAATCCGCCGCGATTTTACAGCTAACCCAGGAGGCCGCCGAGGCCCAGTGCCGCCTGCTATCTCTGGATTGGCAATCCCTGGCCGCGCACCGGTTGTTTTGGGCTGTAACCCGGCAGGCCGTCTGTATTCACAGGCTGCCCCGCGCCGGGGAAACCATCACCCTGGAGACCTGGCCAGGAATCACCACTCGAGTAGCGTACCCCCGTTCCGCCCTTGCCTACGACGCCCAGGGCAGCCCGCTATTTCAGGCCATTGGTCTATGGGTTTTGATGGATTTGGATACCCGGGCCATGGTGTTGCCGGGAAAAAGCGGCGTTTTGGTGGAGGGAATCCGCCGGGAGGGCGAGCTTCCCATCCCTGGCTCCATTGCGCCGGCAGCATTGCCCAACCACGCTACCCGGCAGGCCCAATATACCGAGCTGGATTGGAACGGGCATGTAAACAACGGCCGGTATCTGGACTGGATGGAGGACCTTCTTCCGGCATCGTTTCACCGGGAGCATCCATTGGAGGCTTTTACCGTCAGTTATTACAATGAAATTCGGGAAGGGTACACGGTGGCGCTGGATTGGGGTTTAACACAGGGCGAATTGTTTTTAAATGGCCGCAGGCAGTTGGAAACCGGCGAGGTGAGGCGTGCCTTTGCCATCCGCGCCAAGTATAGAACCTGACCTGGCCCATGGAACTCTGGCGCAAGTCACTTCTTTCAACAAAATTTGAAACATAGAATTAGGAGGATCCACGGATGAGAACCCCCCTTACATTTGTTGACCTGGCGCAGTATTTCCTATTGTATTCCTTTCTCGGTTGGGTGTTGGAGGTGTGCTGCTACGCCATCTCCAAGCGCCGCTTTTACAACCGGGGCTTACTATCCCTGCCGCTGTTGTTCTCCTATGGCGTTACCTTTGATTTTATGCTGCTGGTGCTGCCCTCTCTGGAATCCCAGCGGGCATTGCAGTACCTGGCCATCTTAGTTATCTCTTCCGTGGTGCAGCAGCTCTCCAACCTGATGGTGAATCGGGTCAGCCCTCGTCTTCATCTAGAGCCAGAGCGCAACGGCCTATTAAGCGGCAATAGCAGGGGGATTCTGCTTGCCCTGCTGGCTGCCGGCGGTTTCTATTTTACTTACCGCGTCATCCACCCCATGCTTTTGATCCCCATCCTATTGATCCCCCAGTTGATTCGGACGATTCTTGTCTGGAGTCTGGTCATATTGGTGGCGCTGGAGCTGCTTTTGGTTTTTTTTGCGCTGCGCTCCGGCAATCTAGACCGGTATCATCGCCGTGCTGCTGCGACGGATCAGAAAAATTTGGCAGATTGGATTACCAAAAAGATCTGGGGCAGGCTACAGCGAGCGTACCCGGGTATTCAGGAGATGTCAACCGAGGAGCAGAGCCGTTACACCTTTTCCAAGGGGCTTTGCCTGGATAAACTGGTATGGATTTTCCTGATCTGTTCTCTGTTGGGGGATCTTGTGGAGACGGTGTATGTGGGTCTGGTCAACGGCCGCTGGATGAGCCGTTCCAGCGTATTGTACGGCCCGTTTAGCTTTGTCTGGGGCCTGGGCGCAGTGCTGCTCACGGTGGCCTTGCAGCACCTGTCGCAGAAAAATGATCGTTATATCTTCCTGGCCGGTTTCGTCATTGGCGGCGTATATGAGTACGGATGTAGCGTGTTTACCGAGCTGGCCTTCGGCAAGGTATTCTGGGACTACAGCCACATGCCCCTGAACATCGGCGGCCGCACCAATGTGCTGTTTTGCTTTTTCTGGGGCGTTTTGGCCACCGTGTGGATTAAAATCTGCTACCCCGCTATCTCCCGGCTGATCGAAAAGGTGCCGGTGGTGCTGGGGAAGGTGGCTACCTGGGTGGTTGTGGTGTTTATGCTCTGCAACGCCGCCCTGACCTGTGCCGCCATGGTCCGTTATAGCACAAGAGCTGTCCGGCCGGAACCAACCAATACTTTGGAGGGCCTGTTGGATCAGCAATACGACGACGCCTATATGGAACACCGCTGGCCCAATATGATTGTGACAGACACAGCGGATTGACGATAATTTTTTGACACACGAAGCCCGGCGCAGCAGCGCCGGGCTTCGTGTGTATTAAACAGAAAACTGCTGCTGGCCCTCATAGGGGATGTGCAGATGGTCATAGGCCAGGCCGGTAACGCACCGGCCCCGGGGCGTCCGGGTGAGAAATCCCAGTTGCATCAAATATGGCTCATACACATCCTCCAGCGTGACGGCTTCCTCTCCAATGGTGGCCGCTAGGGTCTCCAAGCCCACCGGGCCGCCTCCATAATTACGAATAATCGCGGTGAGCATCCGCCGGTCAATCGCGTCAAGGCCCAACTGGTCCACCTCCAGCCGGTTCAGCGCCAAATCCGCCGCCGCCTGGGTAATAACCCCGTCGCCGCAGACCTGGGCAAAATCCCGCACCCGGCGCAAAAACCGATTGGCAATCCGGGGAGTTCCCCGACTTCTCGCAGCAATCTCCATGGCTCCCTGGGGTGCGATATCCATTCCCAAAATCGCCGCCGACCGGGTCACAATCGCCGCCAGCTCCTGGGGGGTATACAGCTCTAGCCGCAGGCTGACGCCAAAGCGGTCCCGCAGCGGCGCAGATAGCTGCCCCGCTCTTGTGGTCGCGCCCACCAGGGTGAATTTCGGCAGATCCAGACGAATGGAATTGGCACTTGGACCCTTACCCACAATAATATCAATGGCGAAATCCTCCATCGCCGGGTACAGAATCTCCTCCACCACCCGGTTCAGCCGGTGGATCTCGTCGATAAACAATACATCTCCCGGGTTCAGATTGGTCAGCAGCGCCGCCAGATCCCCAGGCTTTTCAATGGCAGGGCCGGAGGTGATCCGGATGTTTACCCCCATCTCATTGGCAATGATGCCCGCCAAGGTGGTCTTGCCCAGCCCCGGAGGGCCATAGAGCAGGGTATGGTCCAGCGGCTCGTTGCGCCGCTTGGCCGCCTCTAGATAAATCGACAGATTTCCCTTGGCCTTCTCTTGCCCCGTGTAGTCCGCCAGCAGCCGAGGCCGTAGGCCCACCTCCGCCGAATCCTGCGCTGTCAGGGTGGGACTGATAATAGGCTGGTCCAGTTCCTTTGAAAATTCCAAACTCATAGCCGCCTCACCCCTTTATCACCATGGCCCGCAGGGCATAGCGAACCATCTCCTCCGTGGAAGCCGTGGCGTCCACGCCCTTCAGCGCCGCAGCAATCTCCCCAGGTGCGTAGCCCAGCTCCGCCAGCGCTGCCTGGGCCAGCGCCGCCGGGTTGTCCCGGGCAGGCGCCGTGGCCGCCACAGCGCCGGAGAAATCCAGCTCCATTGCGCCGCCCAGCTTGTCCTTCAGCTCCAAAATAATCCGTTGGGCCAGCTTTTTGCCCACCCCCTGGGCCATGGTCAGCAGCTTTTCATCTCCGGTCATCACCGCCAGGGTGAAATTCTGCGGCCCGCCGCTGGATAAAATAGCCAGCGCCGCCTTGGGGCCGACTCCGGTCACCGAGGTCAGCAGGGCAAAACACCGCTGCTCCTCCCGGGTGGCAAAGCCGTACAAATCAAAGGCGTCCTCCCGAATGGACTCCGTCACATACAGCCGGGCGCGCTGGTTCAGTTTGAGCTGTGCTGCCGTGTAGGCCGTAATCCGGCAAGCATATCCCACGCCGCCGCAGTCCACTACGGCAAGCCCCGGCTCCAAAATCGCCACAGGGCCGGACACGTAATATAGCATGATTTTCCTCCTGATCTGTAGGGTTAGTCCAGCCCGCCCATGGCTTTGGCCAACAAGGAGGTGCTGGATCTGGCATGACACAGGGCAATGGCAATGGCATCCGCCGCATCGTCCGGCCGGGGTACCTGCTCCAAATGTAGGATTCGGCGGGTCATATCCATGACCTGGTGCTTGGACGCACCGCCATAGCCCACCACAGCCTGCTTAACCTGCATGGGCTTGTACTCAAAAATCGGCACGCCGGCCTGCCGGGCCGCCAGCAGGATCACCCCCCGGCTCTGGGCCACATTGATGCCCGTGGTCACATTATGACCAAAAAACAGCTCCTCAATGGCCAGTGCCTCCGGCTGGACCACCTCCAGCAGTTGACACATATCCTGGTAAATCATCTCCAACCGGGCGGCAAATACCGGCCCCGGCTGGGTCGTAATAGCCCCATAGCGCAAAAGCCGGAACTGGCTTCCCGCCGCCTCCAGGGCGCCAAAGCCCGTTGTCCCATATCCGGGATCAATGCCCAAAACCCGCATCAGGCGTACCGCCGGGCGATGGCAAAATAATAGATCAACAAGCCCACAATAAATAGAACCAATAGCAATCTGGCGCCCCAAACCTGCCACCAGGGACGGGGAACGTAGGGCTTTTTCGGCTCTTCCTGTTCTTTCGGCTGCAAACGATCTTGTTCCATGGCGTTCACCTCTTCTCTATTATAGCACATTTGTTTCGTCTTGCAAAGCGGAATTTTCCAGCACTCCCACCAGGCCATCTCGGAACAACCCGGTAATTCTCACAGGCCGCACCTGATTGTGTAGCGCCTGGGCTAAAACATACACCCGGACATAATTGGGGGCATGGCCGGTAAAATAGCCCTCCTGCATCTGTTCAAACAAAACCTGCTGGACCGTGCCCACCAGATTTTGCAGGTATGTACGTTCTAGCTCCTTGGCCATGGCAATGGCCGTCTGGCTTCTGGCCTCCTTAACCGCATTGGAGTGCTGCTGTGGCAGCTTGTCCGCCGGGGTGCCGGGCCGCCGGGAATAGGGAAAGACATGCATGGCAGAAAAGCCGCACCGACGGCAAAACGCCAGACTTTCCTGGAACATTTCCTCCGTCTCCCCGGGAAAGGCCACAATCACATCCGTGGTAATGGCACAGCCAACAAATGCCTGCCGCAGCTGCGTCACACTGTCATAATAGCGGGCGGTATCGTATTTTCTGCCCATTCGCTTCAGCACCGTGTCGGAACCAGACTGGAGGGACAGATGAAATTGGGGACACAAATTGGGCAATGCCGACAGCCGCCGGCAAAAGTCCTCCGTTACAATCCGAGGCTCCAAAGAGCCAAGCCGCACCCGCAGCGCCGGGACCGCCTGACAAATCGCCTCCACCAGCGTGGGCAGCGCCGGTTTTCCTGGTAAATCCACGCCCCAGGAGGAAATCTCAATCCCTGTAACCACAATCTCCCGAAATCCCTTTGCCGCCAGCTCCACAGTCTGTGCCACCGCCAATTCCACAGGCGCAGAGCGCACTGGCCCCCGGGTATAGGGGATAATACAATAGGTGCAAAAATTGCAGCAGCCATCCTGTACCTTCAGCATCGCACGGGTTCGCTCCGCCAGGCCGCCGGCTGGAAGTATCTCAAAATCCCGGCGGCGCAGGGCATCGTCCAGCAGCTCCCGATGGCAGTGGTCCACCATCGCCGCTTCCATGGCATCCAGGAAAGCCTCCCGCCCGGCGCTTCCGCCAATCACGTCCACACCCAAAAGCCGCAACGCCTGGGGATCGTGCTGGGTATGGCATCCGCAGACCCCCAGAATCGCCTCCGGATGTGCCCGGCGGCACCGGCGCACCACAGCCCGGTTCTTTTTGTCCGCCATGGCAGTAACAGAGCAGGTGTTGATAATGTAGCCGTCGCATTCTCCTGTAAAATCCCCCAGCATATGCCCCCTCGCAACCAGCAGTTGCTCCATCGCCTGGGTTTCATACTGATTGACTTTGCAGCCCAAGGTGTAAAATCCAAATTTCATATGTTAAAACCACCAAAAATTGTATTAATACTTTGTTAATATCGTCCAAAACGCCACTTGAAAAACAGCGCCTGTCGAATTATAATACTGTTAGAAAGCAGATTGCCAACGTTTTTATTATACACGAATTCGTCGGGAATGTACAGCGCTGGGAGGTGCTTTTGGTGAGAGAATTTCAAATTCGGCTTCATTCCCTCAGCGATGTACAGGCTTTTGTCTCCTTGTCCACCGTGCAGCCCTTTGCGGTTTTTATTAGCAATTCCTTCCAGAAAATTAACGCCAAAAGCTTTATTGGTATGTTTGCAGTGGACTACAGCAAGCCTGTCACCGTCACCATGGAGTGCGAGGAACAGGAATATCTGCGTTTTCGTCAGGCCGCCGCTCGGTTTTTGGCAACTTAAAGATTGGCTGTTACAGCACCGTCCTGGGAATACTCGGGGCGGGTTTTTTTATGCCCGCAGCAATTTTTCCTCTCTGAATACTTGATAGGGCAAAACCCGGCAGCGCCGCAGCGCTGCCGGGAAAGGTATGTGCATAATATTTACTTATTCAATGACCATTTCGCCAAGCCAAATAAGAAAACGTACCATCATAGTGGTAACCTGCGCACGAGTGCAACGACCGGCAGGTTCCAGGGTGGTGGTGGTCATGCCCTTGATCAGTCCTGCATCAACACCCCAGGTAATGGCGTCCAGCGCGTAATTGGAAACCTTATTCTTGTCCGTAAAGGCATCCAGGTTCCCCTTTGCGGTGGGTTCTAGTTCCATAGCATCGGCAAAACGATACAGCATAGTCGCTACCTGCTCCCGGGTCACAGGCGCGTTGGGGTCGAACTTGTTATCACCGATGCCATTGACCACACCCAGGTCCGCCGCCCAGTTCACCGCCTGGGCATACCATGCGTTGCTGGGCACGTCGGTAAAGCCAGCGCTCTTGTTAAAATCCTCATCTCCCGCCAGGTTGAACAGGATCTGCACCACCATGGCACGGGTGGTGGTTCCATTTGGCTCAAAGGTGGTATCAGACATGCCGTTTACCAGACCAGCACGGTATCCTTCTAGGATATACTCATAATACCAAGCATCCTCTGCCACATCCTCAAAGGGTAGTAGGGGCATGCTTTCCACCACATAACCATGTTCCTTGGCATAGGTCTCCGCATAGGAATCGTCGTAGCAAATGATTGTCATTTGCCCCTCGGGGAAGGCGTTCTCTGCGATTTCGGTCACGTTTTCAGGGATAAAATACTGGGTTACGCCAGAATCTGCAAAAGCATACTCATCGATCTTGATAACACAAAAACCAACAAAGATCCACTCGGCATCGCCGGTGGAGAACGCATGGGGTGCAATCTCTGTAATGGGTATCATATTTAGTGCGTCATACATCAAAAAATTACCGTTTTCGTTTCCATCGGCCACAGCCTGATCCAGGCGAAGGGTCTTACCGTCGGCAGTGCTATAGACACAGCCCTCAAAGTTGATGATCTCCCGATCTCCATCGTCAGCCAGAACCGTGGCTGGGACCACCGTCAGCACCAAAGCCAGGACCAGAAGTAGGGATAATGCACGCTTTAAATTTTTCATCATGATTCTCCTTTTCCATGTGGGGATTCACTTGTTGTGAACCAAAAACTCCAAAACGTATCAGGATCATGCAATGCTTTTTCTTTTGCGATCACCTCCTAAATAGGAAAGACAAGCTGTGCGAACAAACTTTCGGTTTATCCTACCGTATTTTATCACACATTTGCTCGAAATGCAAGCATTTTTTCTTTCCCACGTTTTCTTTTTATGGAAGGGCGCTTTGAATTCTATTAGGCCGTTTCCAATACGGTTTACCCATCGGGCAGAAAGCCACGTCTTTTCTCTATGGTCCTCTGCCTTTCCTATATGGTCATTGTACAATATTTTTATAATATGTGCAATATAAATTACAAAAATCGCCTTATTTTTGTACAATTCTCCCAGCCCCTATCTCCAAAAACTGGGAAGGACTACAAAAAGTTTTTCAAATCCGTTACAGTACTTGCTGCTATGGCCTGGCGGCGCCGATCCTGCAAAGTCGCGAAATGAAAAATATGTCGCTTGGCCTGAAAAAACATTTGACATTTGCTCTTATATTTTGTACAATTGTCTCCGAGAAAAAGATCCCCTGTGCCAAATGGCCAGGCAAGCGCCAGGAGAAGGCCTTTGCCATCGGCGCCTTTCGACGGGCAGACCCACTGTCTTTTCTCCGACTGCCCGGCTACGGCAAATGCAGGGCGTCTATTTTTGTGCCCTGACCCGGTGGGCGCCGCGCCCTTGATGGCCCCCCGCCCCCCTGTCTGGCTGAAAAGAACACCAAATTGAAAGAAGGAAACCATAGTGATGCATGGAAAACCTGTAGATTCCATTGGATTTATCTCCCAGTACGATCCCACGTTGGCCGCCCTAATGGGCCAGGAGCTGGCCCGCCAGCAGGATGGTCTGGAGCTGATCGCCTCCGAAAATTTTGCCTCCCCAGCGGTGATTGCCGCCATGGGCTCCATCCTCACCAATAAGTATGCCGAAGGTCTGCCCGGTAAACGCTACTATGGCGGCTGTGAATTTGTGGATCAGGTGGAAGAACTGTGTATCCAGCGGGCAAAAGCCCTGTTTGGCGCGGAATTTGCCAACGTGCAGCCCCATTCCGGTGCCCAGGCCAATATGGCAGTGCAGGTGGCAATGCTACAGCCGGGGGATACGCTGCTGGGCATGAGCTTGGCAAACGGCGGCCATCTGTCCCACGGCAGTCCGGCTAATCTCTCCGGCAAGTATTTTAACGCTGTGTCCTATGACGTGAATCCCCAGACCGGCCGGCTGGATTACGACGAAATTCGGGATCTGGCCAAGCGCCACCGCCCCAAATTGATTATCGCCGGGGCCTCCGCCTATCCCAGAGCCATTGACTTTCAAATCTTTGCCGATATTGCCCACGAGGTTGGGGCTGTGCTGCTGGCGGATATGGCCCATATCGCAGGCCTGGTGGCGGGCGGTGTGCATCAAAGTCCGGTTCCCTATGCGGACATCGTCACCACCACCACCCATAAGACTCTGCGCGGTCCCCGAGGCGGCTTGATTTTGGCCAAGGCGGAATATGCAAAGAAGCTAAACGCCGCCGTCTTCCCCGGAACGCAAGGCGGCCCCTTGGAGCATATTATCGCAGCTAAGGCGGTCTGCCTGAAGGAGGCAATGGAGCCGGCATTCCGGGAATACGCCCAGAATATTGTGAAAAACGCCCAGGTGCTGGCCAGCGCCCTTTTGGAGCAGGGCTTCCATCTGGTGACCGGCGGTACGGACAACCATCTGATGCTGGCGGATCTGCGCCCCATGGGCATCACCGGCAGGGAGCTGCAAACCCGGCTGGACAGCAACCATATTACCCTGAACAAAAACGCCATCCCCAACGATCCCCAGAAGCCCACCATCACCAGCGGCGTCCGCATTGGCACCGCCGCCGTAACCACCCGGGGCCTTGGCACGGCGCAGATGGAGCAAATCGCCCGCTGTATCGCCATGACCGCCCGGGACTACCAGGGGACGCGGCAGGAGGTTTTGGAAACCGTGGCGCAAATCTGTGAAGAATTCCCGCTGTATCAGTAGGTATTATGGAAGCCCAATTTTAGTTTGGCGATTATTTGGGACATTGTTTCGAAAAGTGTCATAGAAAACAGGTTTTACAGAATCAAACAAGCTCCCATAGGCCGTTTTGACCTATGGGAGCTTGCCTTTTCTATGGTATGCCGCGCTTCTTTTTGGTTCCCAAGTTAACATAGTTAGCTGTGGATAAATCTGTGGACAATGTGGACAACTGCTGTGCATCGGTGGAAAACTCACTTCAGCCGCTTCTCCAATGTTGCGGCGTTCAGCCCGGTGAGATAGATCCGGTGGATGCCGTATTCTGCCGTAACCACAAACGCCTTGGGCAAATCGTCGCAGGGCACCACCTGGCCCTCCCGCTCCGCCTGGGCCAAAAACGCCCTGGTCCGCTTGGAGGTGGTGGTATTGTCCAGATCGAAAATCCCCACAATGGTCCGATCTCGGATGGAAAAGTCGTTTCCAATGGGTAAATACATCCGGTTACTCCTTCCGCCGCTTCCACTGCTCCACCGCCAACTGATCGCAACGGTTATTGTTGGGGTTGTCCGCATGGCCCTTCACCCAATGGCAGTGCAGGGTGTGGATCTGTGCCAGCTCCAATAGCTGCTCCCACAGGTCCGGGTTCAGCGCGGGCTGTTTGTCGGACTTGATCCACCCCCGCCGCTTCCAGCTTATGGCCCAGCCCTTTTCCATCGCGTCCACCACGTACCGGGAGTCGGAATACAGCTCTACAATACACGGCTGCTTGAGCCGGTTTAACGCCGCAATCACAGCGGTCAGCTCCATGCGGTTGTTGGTGGTATTGTCCTCCCCGCCGGAAAGCTCCAGCCGATGGCCATTGTACACCAAAATGGCGCCCCAGCCCCCTGGGCCAGGATTGCCGGAACAGGCTCCGTCGGTATACACCGTCACCGTTTTCATTGGGCCTCTCCCGTGTCTTCTTCCTCCGCCTTGGGCACAGACTCCACCGCCACCAGCTGATTGCCCGGCTCGATGCGCATGACAATAACGCCCTGGACCTGCCGCCGGTAGATGTTGATCTGGGACACCGGAATGCGGATCATGACGCCGCCATTTTCAATCAGCATCACGTCCTCATCCTCACCGACCACCTTGCAGCCCGCCACCCGGCCGGTCTTCTGGGTGATGTTGTAGTTTTTCAGGCCCTTGCCGCCCCGGCTCTGGGGGGTCCGCTCCCCGTCGGGACCGGTGCGCAGATACTCCGTCAGCTCGGTCCGCTTTCCATAGCCGTTTTCCGTGACGGTGAGCAGGGTCTTCTCTGGCTCAAACTTCCCGGCGCCTACCACATAGTCCCCAGGCTCCAGGCTGATGCCGCGAACGCCCATGGCGTCCCGGCCCATGGGCCGCACATCCGTCTCGTTGAAGCAGATGGCCATGCCATCCGCTGTGGCCAGCACCAGATTGTCTTCTCCGTTGGTCCGCAGCACATTGATCAGATGGTCCCCCTCGTCCAGGGTAATGGCCCGGATTCCAGTCTTGCGGTTGGTGGCCAGGGAGGCAAAAGGAATCCGTTTTACTGTACCGTTTCGGGTGACCATGACCAAAAATTCATCTGGGTGGAACTGGCGGGTGACTACCATGGCGGTGACAGCTTCCTCCGGCTCCAGCGGCAGGATATTGACCATGGCCGTGCCCCGGGCGGTGCGCCCGGCCTCGGGAATCTGGTAGCCCTTGCGGTGATGGACCCGGCCCAAATCGGTGAAAAATAGAATATGGTCGTGGGTGGAGGCGATGTTCAGACTCTTGACATAGTCCTCCTCCTTCAAATTCTGGGCGTTGACACCCCGGCCGCCCCGGCCCTGGGTGCGGTAGGTCTCCACCGGCATCCGCTTGACATAGCCGTGGTTGGACAGGGTGAAGCAGCAGTCCTCCTCCTCGATCAGGTCCTCCACATCGATGTCGTCTTCCACATCCTGGATTTCGGTGCGGCGCGCGTCGCCATACTTATCTCGAATCGCGATCAGCTCGTCCTTCAAAATGGACTTGACCAGCTCCGGATCCGACAGGACCTGCTGATAGTAGGCAATCCGCTGCTGAAGCTCTTTGTACTCCGTCTCCAGCTTGTCCCGCTCCAGGCCCTGGAGCCGTTTGAGCTGCATGTCCAAAATCGCCTGGGCCTGCACATCGGACAGGCCAAAGGTCTGAATCAGGTTTTCCTTGGCATTGTCGTAGGAGGTGCGGATAATGCGAATGACTTCGTCAATATTTTCCTGGGCGATGATCAGACCCTGGAGCAGATGGGCCCGCTCCTGGGCTTTTTTCAGATCGTATTGGGTGCGCCGGACAATAACCTCCTCCTGGAAGGTCAGATACTCGTCCAGCATCTCCCGCAGGGTCAGCACTTTGGGCTGGGACTGGTCGTTGACCAGGGCTAGCATGTTGATGGCAAAGGTGGTTTGCAGTTGGGTCTGGGCAAATAGCCGGTTGAGTACCACCTGGGGATTGCTGTCCCGCTTTAACTCAATCACCACCCGCATACCCGTGCGGTCGGATTCGTCCCGAATGTCGGAAATCCCCTCCAGCCGCTTTTCATTCACCTGATCGGCCATATTTTTGATCATCATCCGCTTATTCACCTGGTAGGGAATCTCGGTGACGATGATCCTAGTCCGATTCTGGCCAAATTCCTCAAAATGCGTCCTAGCCCGCAGGGTCAGCCGTCCTCTTCCCGTGGCGTAGGCGGCCCGAATGCCGGAGCGGCCCAGGATGATGGCGCTGGTGGGAAAATCCGGTCCGGTGATGTGCTGCATCAGATCCGCCAGCGTCGCCTCCGGATCCTCCAGCACACAGATGCAGGCGTTGATCACCTCGGTCAGATTGTGCGGCGGAATGTTTGTAGCCATGCCAACCGCAATGCCCGAGGAGCCGTTGACCAGCAGATTGGGGAACCGGCTGGGAAGCACCCGGGGTTCTTTCCGGTTTTCATCAAAGTTCGGCATAAAATTGACCGTGTCTTTGTCAATCTCCCGGAGCATTTCATTGGCGATCTTGGCAAGCCTTGCCTCCGTATACCGGTAGGCCGCGGGGGGATCCCCATCCACGGAGCCAAAGTTGCCATGGCCGTCCACCAAGGGATAGCGCAGGGAAAAATCCTGGGCCAGCCGCACCAGCGCGTCATAGACTGAACCGTCTCCATGGGGATGATACCGGCCCAGCACGTCGCCCACGCAGGTAGCGCTTTTCCGGAAGGGACGGTCGGAGGTCAGATTATCCTCGTACATGGCGTAGAGGATCCGGCGGTGCACCGGCTTCAGACCGTCCCGCACATCGGGCAGCGCACGCCCCACAATCACGGACATGGCATACTCGATATAGCTGGTTTTCATCTCCTTCACCAGCTCGGAGGTGATAATTTCCTGATCCGGGAACATAATGTCCTCGGGCTTGTAGTCCTTTTTATGTTGTGCCAAAAAAGTTCCTCCTTTTCAGGTCCCTGGAACCATTCCCATCAATAATCCAAATTTTCCGCAAAGCGGGCGTTTTGTTCAATATAATCCCGGCGGGGCTCCACCTTTTCTCCCATCAGCAGGGTAAAGATCTCATCGGCTCGAACCGCGTCCTCCAGGGTAATCCGTTTCATGGTCCGCGTCTGGGGATCCATGGTGGTCTCCCACAGCTCATGGGGATCCATTTCGCCCAAGCCCTTGTTTCGGCTGATATCGATTTTCACATTGGGATTTCCGCCCCGCAGCTGGGCTGCGATCTCATCGCGCTGGGCCTCGTCCAGCGCGTAGCGGGTGGTTTTTCCCTTGACCAGCTTAAACAGCGGCGGCATGGCGGCATAGACATAGCCATGCTCAATCAGCGGCCGCATAAAGCGGAAGAAGAAGGTCAGCAGCAGCGTCCGAATGTGGGAGCCGTCCACATCCGCATCGGCCATAATGACCACCTTGTGGTAGCGAAGCTTGGATACGTCGAAATCCTCTCCAATCCCGGCGCCCAAAGCGGCAATCACAGGCTGGAGCTTGTCGTTGCCAATGATCTTATCCTCCCGGGCCTTCTCCACGTTCAGCATCTTGCCCCACAGAGGCAGAATGGCCTGGAAGCGGGAGTCCCGGCCCTGAGTGGCGGAGCCGCCTGCGGAGTCGCCCTCCACGATGTAGATTTCTGTCAAAGAGGGATCAGACTCATTGCAGTCGCGCAGCTTATCCGGCATGGCAGCGCCGCCTAGGGCGGTCTTGCGGCGGATGCTGTCCCGCGCCTTGCGGGCGGCCTCTCTCGCCCGGTTGGCGGTCATAGCCTTGTCCAGAATCACCTTGGCTGTCTGGGGATGCTCCTCAAAATAGGTGGCTAACTGGTCGGTGACAATGTTGTCCACCAGAGTGCGGATATAGGCGTTGCCCAGCTTTGCCTTGGTCTGGCCCTCAAACTGGGCGTCGGTGAGCTTCACCGACAAAATCGCCGTGATGCCCTCCCGGCAATCCTCGCCGGATACCTTGTCCTCCCCTTTGATAATCCCATGCTTGACGCCGTAGGCGTTCAATACCCGGGTCAAGGCAGTCTTAAAGCCCGTCTCATGCATACCGCCCTCCGGGGTGTGCACATCGTTGGCAAAGCTGAGAAGAAACTCATTGTAGCCGTCGTTATATTGAATGGCGATTTCCGCCGAGGCGTCGCCCTTGCTGCCCCGCATATAGATCACATCATTATGCAGCGGGGTCTTATTCCGGTTGCACCATCTGGCAAACTCCCGAATGCCGCCTTCATAGCACATGGTATCGGAAAGCGGCGTATCCGTCCGCCGGTCGGTGATGGTGATGGC
The DNA here is from genome assembly GCA_948439445.1 of uncultured Eubacteriales bacterium. Taxonomy (GTDB): domain Bacteria; phylum Bacillota; class Clostridia; order Oscillospirales; family Oscillospiraceae; genus Faecousia. The sequence continues at coordinate 14,885 of CAOJND010000007.1, forward strand.
CAGCCCCGCGTTTAAAAACGCCTCTTCCCGCATCCGGGTGTGGAGAATCTCATAGTCATACACCAGCGTGTCAAACATCTCGGGATCCGGCTGGAAGGTGACCACCGTGCCCGTCCGGTCTGTCTTGCCCACCACGGTCATCTCCTGGGTGATTTCTCCCCGGGCAAACCGCATCTGGTAGATCTCTCCATTCTTATGGACCTGGACCTGAAGCCATTGGGACAGGGCGTTCACCACCGAAGCGCCCACGCCGTGCAGGCCGCCGGAGACCTTATAGCCGCCGCCGCCGAACTTGCCGCCGGCATGGAGCACCGTATAGACCACCTCCAGCGCCGGCCGGCCGGTCTGGGGCTGGAGATCCACGGGGATACCCCGGCCGTCGTCGGTGACAGTGATGGAATCGCCGGGATTGATGGCCACGGTGATGTGCTTACAGTAGCCTGCCAGCGCCTCATCAATGGCGTTGTCCACAATCTCGTAGACCAGATGATGCAAGCCGGAGGCGGAGGTGGAGCCGATATACATACCGGGCCGCTTCCGAACCGCCTCCAGGCCTTCCAAAACCTGAATCTGATTTGCGCCATATTCCTGTTCCACCTTGGTTTCGTCAGACATGAATGGACCTCCTAATTTCCCTGATCAAAAGTAAACCGCGTAAAGCGGTACATATTATTTTTCAACTCCGCCCTGGGTAATCCGGATGGTCGTCCCCAGGCGGGTGAACCGGCCCGGCTCACAGCAGGTGATGAACACCTGGCCGGAGACAATCTGGTTCAGCACAAAGTCCTGCCTCCCCGCATCCAGCTCCGAGAGCACGTCGTCCAGCAGCAAAACCGGCTCCTCTCCCATCTCCCGGCGCATCAGCTCTCGTTGGGCCAGCTTTAAGCTGATGGCGGCGGTGCGGACCTGCCCCTGGGAGCCAAAGCTCTTTAGAGACAATCCAGAAAGGGTTACGTCAAAATCATCCTTGTGCGGCCCGGTCAGGCATTGGGCTGAATCCAGCTCCGCCCGGGCGTGGGCCTCCATATGTGCCTGAAGCTGGGCGGTAATTTGGCTCATCGGCGCCATTCGGTCGGTCACTGTGGACACGGTGTGATATTCCAGGGCAAAGTCCTCCGCGCCTCCGGAGAACTGTCCGTGAAATCTGGCGGCCTCCTGCCCCAGGCTCTCAAAAAATCTGGCCCGGTAGGAGATCAGCAGCGCCCCCACCTGGCACAGACGCAAATTATACTCCGGCAAAAGCTCCACCAGCGCGGGATTTTCAAACCGGTCTTTGAGAATCCGGCTTTTCTGCTCCAGCAGGCGGGTATACTCCCCCAGCGCCGCGTCATAATTGGGCCGAAGCTGACACAGCACATTGTCCCCCAGCCGCCGCCGGGGCGCGGCGCCGGACTTGAGTACCAGCAGATCCTCCGGGCAGAACAGCACCGTGGGCAGCACCCCAGCCAGCTCCGCCGCCGTTTTCTTTTTCACCCCGTTGCGGTACAGCTGCCTGGGCCTTCCCCGGGCAAAGATCACCGCCCGCACTGACTGCTGCCGCTGCTGGGAAAAAACCTGGGCCTCCAAATCTGCAAATTCCTGGCCAAAGCGGACCAGCTCCCCACTTTTCTGGGTGCGAAAGCTTCTTCCGGCGCCCAGATAGGCAATTGCCTCCAGCAGGTTGGTCTTTCCCTGGGCATTGTCCCCCACGATTAGATTCACATCGGGGTCCCAGGTCAGCGCTGTCTCCCGGTAGTTCCGGAAGTCGCGCAGGCGCAACTCATTGAGGCGCATGGACGCAGATCAAATAGGTCTGGCCCAAAAATTGCACCAGATCCCCGGGATAGAGCTTTTTGCCCCGCATGGTACAGACCTGGCCATTGACCCGCGCCTCTCCCTCGGCAATCAGATTTTTCGCCATGCCCCCGGAGGGCACCGCGTTGGCCAGCTTTAGGGCGGCTTCCAGCTTAATAAATTCCGTGTGGATCACCACCGGAATGGTGGGGCCGCCGGACTTTCTGCGGACGACAACTTCCATGATCTCCTCCAAAATAATAAAAATGAATACCTACCGGAACGGACTCAGCCATTGCGAATGCGAACCGGCAGCACCATATAGGCAAAGTCAAACGCGTCCTCGGCGGGGGTCAACACAATGGGACTCAAGCTGTTGGTCAGCTCCAGGGTGACCTCCTGGCAGGGAATCGCCCGCAGCGCCTCCGCCAAATAGCGCACGTTAAAGCCAATCTCCAGTTCCTTTCCATCGCCTGCCACGGCGCACTGATCCTCCGCCGCGCCAATGGTGGTATTGGTGCGCAGCAGCACCACCTGGTTGGAGAACACGCACCGCACCGGACTTTTGAACTTCTCTGACACAATCAGGCCCACCCGCTCGATGGAGCTGAGCAAATCGGCCACATTGGCCACCAATTTGATTGGGCAATCCGAGGGCACCACCCGCCGCCAGTCCAAAAATTCGCCGTCCAGCAGGCGGCAGACCAGGGTCGCGGCGCCAAGCTGGAAGAGAATGTGCTTTGGACCCAGGGTAAAGCGGACCAGCTCATCGCTGTCCTGGAGGATCTTCTCCACCTCTTTCAACGAGGCGGCCGGCACCACAAAGTCCAAAGTCCTCTGGGTTGGCTCCTTGGGATGGTAGGTCATCCGTGCCAGCCGGAATCCATCCACCGCAATGGCGCAGACGCTGTCGTCCGTGACCTCGAAACGAACGCCGGTGTGGACCGGCCTGGCCAAATTCTCAGAGACGGAGAAAATGGTGCTGGAGATCAGATTTTTTAGGGCGCTCTGGGGGATGCCAATGGCCCGGCCGGTACTCACATCCGGCAGCTCCGGATAATCATCGGCAGCCTCCGCCGAAATGGTAAACGAGGCCAGGCCACCCCGAATTGACACCTGGAAGCCTTCGTTGACCACCACCGTGACCGGCCCTTCCGGCAGCCGGCGGACAATGTCGCCAAACAGCCGGGCCGGCAGTACGCACTCTCCCGGATCGGACACGTCGGCGTCCATCAGGTAAGTAATGGCGGTTTCCATATTGTAGCCGGTCAGGCTTAGACCCGTGGCGGCGCGGCATAGAATTCCCTCAATCACAGACAGGGTGCTTTTCTGCGCCACAGTGCGGCTGGCAATGTTCAGGCCCGCCACCAGCGCGGCTTTTTCACAGGTAAAACGCATTGTACACGCTCCTTTTTCTAAAAATGCTTTTGCTGCTTGCTGTCAAATGCCAAAGCGCTCCTACTTTTCCATCCCAGAGGCGCGCTGTTTCTTATAAGCAGGAGTTGATATTCGCGGTAATGTCTCGTATATTATCCTGCATGGCGGAATTGCCGTTTTTCAGCGCCACCTCCACCTTGCGGATGGAGTGCAGTACCGTGGAATGGTCCCGGGCGAACTCCTTGCCGATGTCCGGCAAGCTCAAGCTGGTCAGCTTCCGAATCAAATACATGGCGATCTGCCGGGCCTCCGCGGTACCCTTGTTCTTTAAGGAGCCTCGAAGCACCGTCTCGTCAATGGAATAAAATTTGCACACCTGGCTGATAATCAAAGCGGGGGTGGGCAGCACGTTCCCCTCGGATTTAAACATGTCGTCGATGGCTCTGGACACATTGGGCAGGTCCAGCGGCATATCGTTTAGATCCCGGTAGGCCAGAATTTTCTTTACCGTCCCCTCGATCTGACGGACATTATTGGTAATATTGATGGCGATATAGTTGCAAACATCGTCAGGCAGCTCCAGGCCCAGAGAGCGGGCTTTGTTTTTCAGAATCGCCATGCGCGTCTCATAATCTGGCGGCTGAATATCCGCCAGCAGGCCCCACTCAAACCGGGTCTTTAGCCGGTCCTCCAGAGTCAGCATATCGCTGGGCTTTCGGTCGGAGGTCATCACAATCTGCTTGTGCTCCTCATAGAGCTTGTTAAAGGTGTGGAAGAACTCCTCCTGGGTCGATTCCTTGCCGGCAATAAACTGAATATCGTCAATCAAAAACAGGTCTGCTTCCCGATACTTGCTCCGAAATTCAATGTTTTTTCCATTTTGCAGCGCAGCAATCAGCTCATTGGTAAACTGGTCGCCCTTGATATAAACCACATTGGCGTCCGGGTTGTTCCGGCGAATGCCGTTGGCAATGGCATAGAGCAGATGGGTCTTTCCCACACCGGCAGGGCCGTAGATAAACAGGGGATTATAGACCTGTCCCGGGTTGCGGGAGACGGCAATGGCAGCGCCGTGGGCAAAGCGGTTGGAAGGGCCGACCACAAAATTCTCAAAGGTAAATTGGGGATTAAAGTCCATGAAGCTGTTTTGAGAGCCTTTGGAACGATAGGCCTCCAGCTCCTTTTCCCCAAAGACTACCAGCTTGGCGTCGGAATTGAAGATCTCCTTCAGCGCGTCTTGAATGTAGCCGGTGCAGCGGCGGCTGATGATATCCCGGCGGAAATCCGAGGCGGTGTATAGGATCAACCGGTCCTCGCTTAGTTCCACCACCTCTGCGTCGTCAAACCACGCCGACACGGTGACAGCGCCCAATCGCTCCTCAATATTGCTCAAAACCTTCGCCCAGACGTAGGCGGATGAATACATGGCACAGCTCCTTTCCGATCCGGCCTGCCCGGAGGAGCGGACAGCCAGTTTTTATAGACATAACTTCGCACCATAAATTTTATCACATTTTTCACCAAAAAACAAGGGGAATTTTGCCTCCTTCCTTATATAAAAAGAATTTGGCGAAATTCCACAAAATTGCGTTGCTGTGGTTCTTGCAGCACAGGTGCGCCAGGGAATATTCCCCGGGTCTAAAGCCAATATCGAGATAGGAAAAATTGCCTATCAAAGCGCACGGCGCAGACCGTAGCGCTCTTGTCAGGAAGCTCTAAAGGGGTTTTGGGGGCAGTTTAAAGCGCCGGGCCAAATGGCCCGGCGCAGGTTATCAATTGTGGCAATGCGTTTGCCAATTACATATCGAACGGCTCCATGGACAGAACCGGATGCCCCACCTCGGACAGGTAGTTCAGCAGCTGCTCCGGATCCTCGGTGCAGATGGATTCATCCGCCACCATGTCCGTAAAGTTCTCCACGCCATACAGCTCTGCCGCGGCGGCGTCCAGCTTCTCCCGGACAATATCCTTCAGCTCCTTGGGCATCCAGACAATCCGGCCCAGGCCGCCCTCGGCCTTTAGGAACTTCTTAGACGAGATGAACTGCTTGCCATGGCCCATAAAGCCAGGCGTCTGCACGCCGCCACCGGTCATGGAGGCCATCTCGGAGAAGGTCATGCCCAGAGGCGTCATACCGGCATGCTCGCGGCAGGTAATCACAACGCCCATGGACACAGGCTCCACGCCGCAGATACACTCGAAGCAGCCGCAGGAGGTCATGGGATCCTGGAACAGGGAATACAGCGTCACGTGCTCCAGCGCGCCGTGAGAGTACTTGTTAACAGCCTCGTCCACATCCTCGTAGCGACCCAGGTTCTCGTCAATGCAGCGGTCCTTGGGTACGATCTGGCAGGGACCGGCGGGATCCAGCTCATTGGTGGCCTTGGCGTCCAGCCAGGACACCGCGCCGCACAGGCCCAGACGCTCCGGCGTGACAATGCACACGTGGCTGGGGGAGAAGGCCTGGCACATAATGCAGGTATAGTATACAGGGACAGACTCATCGGTCATGGAGCGCAGACGGTCGTCGCGCTTGGCGAAGATCTCGTTGGCGTGCTTGCGCAGCTCATGGTTGGCCTCGTCGCCCACCACGATCTTCACCTGGCACTTATCCACAACCGCGTCGAACTCGCTCTTGATCTTGGCGTACAGCACCTCACCGATGTGCTTAAAGCGGAAGCCCGCCTCAAAGTCGGCCTTGCTGATCCGGACGCGGATCATATCCCGCTGGCCGGTATGCATCACGCCCTCAATGCAGTTCAGGAACGCGTGAATCTTCCGCTCCATGACGGACTCGAAGTCCGGCTGCATGGCCTTACCGGCCACTTCCACGGTGTAGGACAGGGAAATCTTGCTGCCCACGGGGATCTCGTCCAGTTCGGGACCGTCCACAATAATTCTGTGGTCCTCGATCTCGGAGGCGTCCTTGGTGGCGACCAGCTCGAAGCAGTCCAGCCGGGAGCCGTCCACTTCCACCTGCATATCGCCCCGGCGGATGATCTCGCCCTCGAATGCGGAGGCAAAGGACACGGGAATGTCGATATTGGTGATCTTCAGCTTGATATCCCGGGCCTCCAGGGAGGTGGCGTTGAACAGGGCGGGATCCAGCTGCTGAATCAGGCTCTTGGGAACCTTAAACATATTCTCCGTCTCGTTGCTGACCACGGGGAAGCCCAGGCAGATAGCGCCGGCGCCGTAGGCAACGATCTCATCGGACAGGGGTTTATAGGCGTTGACAAAGGCCTTCACACGCTCCATGGTGTACTTGGCCAGGGTCTTGAAATCGCCGGGGGTGACGTTACCAAAGATCAGCGCCGCCCGCATGGCCACGGACACCACGTGGATCACAGACTGCATTTCATAGCCCAGGGGCACCACCCGGACGTTTTCGCCGGTCTTGTAGCCCTTCTCCTGGAGCTGGCCAATGGCGTCGCCAGTAATAGAAACCAGCATGCCCTGGCCCTGATAGCTCTTTACCAGAGCAACCATCTCGTCCGCCGTATCGGCAGCGCCAATGATAACCGCCACGCCGGGGATATCGCCGGTGACCAGGGGTACGCCCAGATTCCGCACGAACGCGTCGGACAGGTGGCCGCAGCAGGGCGCTTCGTAGGGCGTCGCCCCATGGATGTACTTCAGCGCTTCCAAAAATTCCGCGCACAGGGCGGCGGCAATGCCGGACTGGAACGCGTCGTGGAGCCGGTTCTCCCGGGTCATCATGCCCTTAATCACATCCAGGGCAGCCTTCATCTGACCCAGATTTCCAATCTTTTCGCCGGTGACGGCATAATAGCAGGGGAGGGAGTATGCAGTGTCGGGGAAGGACACGGCCTCGGCCTCGCCATAGGTGGCGATGGCGCTGTCCACAGCGGCTACGGCACGGTTGTATACCACATCGTTTCCGCCAAATACTCTATCAAATAATGTCACGGTATTTCCTCCTAAATCTCATCACGATCCAAAATCGCCTTTATTTTCCGAATTTCCGCAATGGCCTGGGGACTAAAATCATAGGTAGATTGTCCCTTCCGGTCCGCATCCATGATCTCCGGGTTATAATGTATCAAGCCCAGCAAGTCCTCCGCAGGGATGGCGGAGCGGACGAACTGCTCGTCTTCCGGATCCCGCAGCTTATTGGCCACCACTCGAACCCGCTGGATTCCCAGGTCCGCCGCCAGCCGCTTCACATTGCGGTAGGTCTGGACGCTCCGGGCGCCAGGTTCGATGACGACAATCAACTGATCCATGTTGGCAGCGGTGCCTCGGCCCAGATGCTCCAGCCCCGCCTCCATGTCCATAATGACCACGTCGTTTTTCCGGTAGGTCAGGGTGCCCAGTACCGCCTTGAGCATCACATGCTCCGGACACACGCACCCGCTGCCCCCCAGATCCACCGTTCCCATGACCAACAGTTTCACTCCGTTGATGTCCCGGGAATATTTCTCCGGTATATCGGCCACATAGGGATTGAGCTTGAAAAATTGATTTGCGTCGCTAGCGCCGGTCCGCTCCTCCACCAACTGGCGCATTTTGGAGATGGGCACAATGCTGTCCACCTCTTCCTGGGTCAATCCCAGGGCAAGACCCAGATTGGCGTCTGGGTCCACATCTGCCGCCAAGACGGTACGTCCCTCATCGGCATACAGCCGGGCCAGGGTGGAGGCAAGGGTGGTTTTTCCCACACCGCCCTTGCCGGTAATCGCTAATTTCATAAATTGCCTCGCTTCGGTTTTAAATGCCCAACGCGGCGCGCTTTTCCTCAATGCGCTGGATCATCCGGTCGCCCAGCTTTTCGATATCCAGCTCCACCGTGTAATTGGCCTCGACCCATTCCTTGATGCCGTGGTCGCCCTGGAGCAGCGCGGTGACTTCCTCGGAGCCCTTGGTGTAGGGATCCACGCCCAGGAAGGTATCGATACCGGTGGCCACCACGTAGTTGCCAATGGACACGGCCTTCTCACTCATCCATTCGGGAGCGCAGCCAACCAGCGGAATCTGAGAAATGTTGATGCCCCAGTCCTTGGCCAGGTCGGAGGCCAGAATCATCATACGGGAGATATCCACGCAGGAGCCCATATGCAGCACCGGCGGAATATTGGCCAGCTCGCACACCCGCTTCAGGCCGTCGCCGCAGTATTCCTTGGCCAGCTCCGGATCCATCAGACCGGCCTTGGCAGCAGCCTGGGCAGAGCAGCCGGAAACCACCAGAATAATATCGTTCTCCAGCAGCTTCTTCATCAGCTCAATGTGGGCATAGTCGGGACGAACCTTGGGGTTGTTGCAGCCAACCATGGCCACGGCGCCCCGCAGAACACCGGAATGGACGCACTCCACCAGGGGCTTCAGGGTGCCGAAGGTATCCACCTGGGAGTTTGCCACGGTGTCCAGGGTCTTTTTGATCGCCTCGACAGAGTAGCCCACCCGGGCCTTGCTCTTCATGTCCGGAATGTGCACCAGGGCCTGATCCCGGTTTTTAAAATTCTCAACTGCCATCTGCACAATCGACTTGGCGTTTTCCCCGGCGTTGGAGGCGGAGAACTGGATGAATTCGGAGTCCGGCATCCGGCAGATGGGGGAGGTGGTAATAAATTTGGTATGGAAGCACTTAGACAGCGGTCCAAGGGCGGGGAAGATGCACTGTACGTCTACTACAATGGCTTCGCAGGCGCCGGTGAGCACCACATTTTCCTGGCTCAGGAAATTGCCCGCCATGGGAATGCCGTGACGCATTGCCACTTCGTTGGCGGTGCAGCAGACGCCGCACACATTGATGCCCTTGGCGCCCACGGATTTGGCCAAAGCGATCATATCGGGATCGTTGGCATAATGTACGATCATCTCAGACAGGCTGGGATCATGGCCGTGCACCACAACATTGACCATATCCTTGTCCATAACGCCCAGGTTTGCGGTGGTGTCCATAGGCTTGGGGGTGCCGAACAGCACGTCGGAGAACTCAGTGCCGGCCATGGAGCCGCCCCATCCATCGGACAGGCCGCTGCGCAGGGACTGGCGGATCAACGCCTCCGGCAAAGAGGAGTTACCCATATGGGTCATGTGCATCGCGGTGGAAACCTCCCGGTCGATGGCCCGGGGTTCAATGCCAGCGTCGTGCCACAGCTTCCGGGTGTGCTCCGGCGCCCGCTCCAGGAAGCGCTGGTTGCCAAAGGGCTTGCCGTATTCCAGCAGCGCCATCTCGGCAACCTCATGGGCCAGGTCGTAGATATCCTTGCCCTCGGTTTCCACGCCCCACTCGGTGGCAATGCGGATCAACTTTTCCGGGTCTTTGACCTGGTAGTTGCCGTCGGGCTTGGTCTGGTATAGGGTATGGCAGATTTCACGGCCATGGTCAGAGTGGGTGGCGGAACCACCGGCGACAAAGCGCAGGAAATTCCGGCCTACGATGCCATGTACATCACAGCCGCAGATCCCCCGGGGACTCTTCTTGGTGATGCGGCACGGACCCATGGAGCAAATGCGGCAGCAGGTGCCGCTCTCGCCAAAGCCACAGTGGGGCATTTGATTTTTGACCCGCTGCTGCCAGGAATCGGCGCCGACCTTCTTGCCATTTTCCAATAAGGCGTTGGTTGCCGCTTCCATCTCTTCAACAGTGGTTAAACGAGCCCAATCCTTCAAAATCTTTTCCTCCTAATTATGTAAGTCGTTCATACAACGCCCCGGCATAAGTCGAGGGCATAGCGTATCGATATTATTTTAATCATAAAGCTGTAGGTTGTCAATCGGCCAAATCAACATTTTTCTCCCCTTTTTTTCTATCCCCCGGGGAGGGATTTGGACAGAATTCATAAAACAGAGGCTTATGGAACAATTTGTCTGATTTTTTCTTGGTTTTATCTGGAATATGCTTCCTTTTTCCCCTTGGAAAGAAATATTTTTCCTTCCTTTTGAAATCTTCCACCGGACAGGTGAAAAAGCGCGCTCCTTGCATCTGCCATGGCAAAGCCGGCGGCGTACCGATGAATTTCACGCAATTTGAAAAAAACTATTGCAATTTGAAAAAAAATCGCTACAATGGTAGATGATCCAGCGCCGCAGGGAGTAGGATGTCGCGCGTTAAGTACCGGTTGGATGGGAGGTTGCCGCCGGGCGAAGGGGCTTGCCCCGCGATGCGATGCCGCAACCGCCTGAGCCAGATGCCTTACACTCAGATTGGGTCCGGGGCCCGTCAACGGAGGCATGACGCCGGTGACAATCGCATATTCCCCAAACCTCCTCCATTATATTTAAGGAGGACTTTTTTATGTCCAAAAACGCCGCAACCATCACCCAAGCTCATGGTTTTCGGATGACGGCCCGAACTCTGAGTACCTGTGCGCTGCTGTGCGCGCTGAACGTCGTCTTTGCCCGGTTTTTCACCGTGATGCCCTCGGCGCTGTCCCGCTGTTCTATTGAGGGCGTACCCGTCATTTTGGCAGGTTATCTCTTCGGCCCCATCCCCGGCATGCTGGTGGGCTTTGTGGGAGACACGGTTGGTTGTCTGTTTAGCGGCTACGGCTGGAATCCCATCATCTCCATTACGCCGATGATGGTAGGCGCCTTTGCCGGCATTCTCCGCCCGCTGGTATACCGGCTGCAAAAGCCATGGGATATTTGGCGCGTGGCGTTCACCGTTCTGCCCGCCAAGCTGCTGGGCAGCGTGTACTGGACCAGCCAGTGCCTGGTTTGGCTGGGCTTCTCTAAGAAGGGTCTGTCCACCTTGATGGCGGCCCGTGGAGTGGAAGCGTTGATTGAATTCGTCCTGGAGACGATTGTAATTATGTTGCTGATGAAGACCGGTGTGTTCCAGCGCATGGGCCTGTTCCCGCCTGCAAAGGCAGCGCGGGGCGCAAGAAATCCCTTGCGCGTCGCCGCCGGGATGTTTGTTATTTTGCAGATCGCCCTTTTGGCTATTCTAGACGTGGCCGGTTGTCTGCCCCTGACCAACGGCGCACTGGAGCTGCCGGTGCGTCTGGGCCTGAGCATAGCCACCCTGCTGCCGATTGTTGTGGCGGCGGCGCTATCTGTTCTGGCGGACCGGAACGAAAAATAATTCGGAACGAAGAAGGAAGCTGTTATGACCTACGAGGAAGCGTTAACCTATATTCATAGTGTCTGTTGGAAAGGGAGCATTCCCGGCCTGAGCCGTACCCAAGAGCTGCTGGCAAAGATGGGCAACCCGGAAAAGGGGCTGAAATTTGTCCACATCACCGGCACCAACGGCAAAGGCTCCACAGCGGCAATGACCGCCTCGGTTTTGCGCAAGGCCGGATACCGGACGGGACTGTATACCTCGCCGTTTTTGTGGCGCTTTAACGAGCGGATGAATGTGGACGGCGTGGACATCTCCGATCAGGAGTTGGCGGAGATTACCCAGGCGGTGAAGCCTCTGGCGGATTCCATGGCGGATCCCCCTACGGAGTTTGAGCTGGTGACGGTGATCGGCTTTGCCTACTTTGCCCACCACAACTGCGATGTGGTGGTGCTGGAGGTGGGTATGGGCGGCGCGTTGGATTCCACCAACGTGATTCCCTCGCCTGAGGTAGCGGTCATAACCAACATCGGCTTAGATCATACGGAGTATCTAGGCAGCACCCTGGAGGAAATTGCGGCCACCAAGGCCGGGATCATCAAGCCCGGCAGCGAAGTGGTGCTCTATCCCTCCACCCCGGGGGTGCTGGCTGTGGTACGGCAGGCGTGTCAGGATCAGAACGCGCCTCTAACTGTGGCGGATTTTGACGATATTGTGTCCAAAGCCCACGATTTTTCCGGGCAGACCTTCTCCTATGGCCGGTATGTGGACGTCCGGTTGCCCCTGTTGGGGGCGCATCAGCTGCGCAATGCCGCCGTGGCGCTGGAGACGGTAGAGGCCCTGCGCCGGCGGGGCTGGAAGATTTCGTACCAGAATCTGTTTGACGGCATCCGGGACACCGTGTGGCCCGGCCGGTTTGAGCTACTGTGCCGGGAGCCGGTATTTCTTGTGGACGGCGGGCACAATCCCCAGTGCCTCCAGGCGCTGGCGGAAAATGTACGGGATTATTTGGCAGGCCGGGATATCACGGCGCTGACCGGTGTTATGGCCGACAAGGACTACACGGACATGTTTGCGGAAATGGCCCCGCTGGTCAGCCGGTTTGTTACCGTCACCCCGGACAATCCCCGGGCCATGCCGGCGCAGGAGCTGGCAGCGTTTCTGGAGCAGTCCGGCAAGCCCGCCCAGGCGGCCTCCTCGGTGGAGCAGGGCGTGTGGGATGCCATAGCCCTGGCGGGGAAGGATGGCGTGGTGCTGGCCTTTGGCAGCCTGTATATGACCGGCGCCGTCCGGCATACGGTTATGGCGGCTGGCAAGGGGAAAAGCCCGGTGTAAACAATCCGTAAACAATGGATTTGGATCGTTGAAATCCGCCGGTTTTGCACTATAATAGTGGATAGAATTTGATGCAAAGGTGCGGATTTCATGGGTAATTTCAGGGCTTGGCTCCACCGGTTGGGCGCGAATATTTCCGCCGGGCTGCGTGGCTTTATGATGGGCCGGTACGGAAATGACAAACTGAATGTGGTCATTTTGGCGGCAGGTCTGGTGGTCTGCATTGTGGAGTTGTTTATTCCCCTTGTCCCGCTTCGATTGGTGCTGACGTTGTTGTCCTACTGCCTGCTGGGCTGGGCGCTGTTTCGGAGCTTTTCCCGCAATACCTACCAGCGCTACCAGGAAAACAGGCGGTTTGGTTTGTTTCTTGACCGGCTGCGGGACCGGGAGCACCGCTATTACACCTGCCCCAAATGTAAGCAGACCATTCGGGTCCCCAGGGGGAAGGGAAAGATCTCCATCACCTGCCCCAAGTGTAGAGAAAAGTTTATTAAAAAAACATGATTTTCCAGGCCCTCGACGCGCCAAAATGCGTCGGGGGCCTCAGCTTATTAAAAAACACTTGCAGGATTTTTCTCGAATATGCGTCCCCGCTTTCGCCATGGGAAAGCAGGGGCGCTTTGGCTTGGGGCTTGCCGCCTGGGATTTGCCACTACGGCGCAACGATTTTACCCCCGCGCAGAACCGCGTGGGTGTAATAGTCCATGCATATGGTGAGATCCCGCCCGTCGATGTCCTTGAAAAAGGAGAACGTATCTGCCATCCCAAAGACCCGGTTCAATTCTTTCAGGCCGCCGCAGCAGTCAAAGGCGTAGCGCACCGTGATGCGGTCTTCATGCCGGGTGATTTCCGTGTCCAGCTCATAAAGCTGCCCTACCTCAATAGCGGTCCGGATAAACTGCTCGCTGGCTTGCATTCTGCCCGGGATGGCCAGATTGGTTGTTTCCTCTACCATTTTACGGTACATCTCGCGAAAGTCGCGCCGCAGCGCCTCCGGTTCCCCGGCCGTTGCATGCTCCGCTTCCCCCCGCTGGCCAGCGGGGGGATATTTCTTTTCATAGATTCGTTCTTTTTCCATGTTTTACCCTTCAATCAAGACAACAGGCACATGGCTCCTTATGGCGTAGTCGATGGT
>CAOJND010000008.1 GCA_948439445.1 uncultured Eubacteriales bacterium
AGGTGTCGTTGGAGGACTGGGACATGTTGACGTCGTCGTTGGGGTGGAGCAGCTTATTTCCTGCAATGGCATTGCCTCGATTGGCAATCACCTCGTTGGCATTCATATTGCTCTGGGTACCGGAGCCGGTCTGCCAGACCACCAGGGGGAAATGATCATCCAAAGCGCCGCTGATCACCTGGTCGCAGGCGGCACAAATGGCTTCCAGCTTTTCATCTGTCATTTTTTCCGGCTTTAGCTGGTGATTTGCCAGGGCGGCGCCCTTTTTCAAAATACCAAAGGCGCGGATGATTTCTTTTGGCATGGTTTCCAGCCCCACGCCGATGGGAAAATTCTGCCGGCTGCGTTCTGTCTGCGCGCCCCAATACCGGTCCGCAGGAACCAGCATCTGCCCCATGGAGTCGTGCTCCACGCGATATTCTGTCGTATCCATATTATTTTCAGATATTCAAGCCAGAAATAATGTCTTTCAACTTCCCAGCACTGGCCTGCATCTTCTTGGTCTCCTCCCAGGTCAGGGGAGTGACAATTTTCTCCTGGATGCCATTTTGCCCCACCAGATTCAATGTGGAAAGGCATACATCATCTACACCGTATTCCCCATGCATCATGGTGGACACCGTCAGCGCTGTCCCAGCGCCGTTGAGAATGCATTTGCAGATATGACACACGGAGATGGCTACGGCATAGAAGGTGGCGCCTTTCGCTTTAATGACCTGCGCGCCGGAGGTTTTTACAAACTCCTCCACCTCATTATAGCTGGGGCCCCAGGAAATGGTATTGCCATGGGCAATCCGGCTTTTGTACTCGTCAATATGGTTGTTGGCAATCATAGCCAGAGACCAGGGCACGAAAGAACTGTCTCCATGCTCGCCGTAGACATGGGCATGAACGTTTTTCGGGCTGATGTGGAACCGCTTGGCCAACTCGGATTGGAGCCGGCTGGTATCCAACACCGTGCCGGAGCCGAGAATATGGTGCTCCGGAATGCCAGAGATCTTGGTAAACACATAGGTCAAAATGTCTACCGGGTTGGAAACGATGATATAAATGGCGTCCGGGGCGGCCTGTACGATCTGTGGGGTAATTTGCTTTAGAATATCCACATTAGTCTGGGCCAGCTCCAGCCGGCTCTGACCGGGTTTTCTGGGCACGCCGGAAGTAATGATCACAATATCGGAGCCACAGGCATCCTCATAATCTCCCGAGCGAACAATAGCAGGCGCACAGAAGGGAACGCCCTGATACACGTCCAACGCCTCGCCAAAGGCCTTTTGCTTATTAATGTCGATCAGCACGATTTCACTGGCAATGCCCTGTACCATCATATCATTGGTAACGGCGGCGCCTACGCTGCCAGCGCCGACGACTGTAATTTTTGTTGCCATATTGCATACCTCCAAGCGCATAATCTTATAAAAAGATATCGATTCAATTATACCAATTAATTGTACCACCAATTCCCCTTTTTTTCAACCCCTTGGTCAAAGGTTTTTCGATTTTCTCCCTGCCCCGTTTCAGAATATGACGCTGCCTGGAGCGATGGTGCTGCCATTCTCATTTTTCCGGCGAAAAGTCCAAGGGATTGCCCCTTTACTTTTTTTTCACCTGCGTTTATAATGACGGAAAAGGAGGAATCGCTATGCGAATTTTAGCGGTGGACTATGGAGACGCACGAACGGGAATTGCGATTTCGGATCTGTTGTGCAGCCTGGTGGGCAGTACCACGGTGATCCACAGTAGAAAGCCGGACCAGACGGCGGAGCGGATCCGTCAGCTGGTCCGGGAATACGAGGTGGGGGAACTTGTGGTTGGATTGCCCAAAAATATGGATGGCAGCGAGGGACCGAGAGCGGAGCTGTGCCGGGACTTTGCCCAGATGCTGGAGGTTATTACAGATCTGCCTGTCCGCTTGTGGGACGAGCGCAGAACCACGGTGGAAGCCCATCAGATCCTCAGCGACCACAACTACCATGGGAAAAAACGGAAAAACACCGTGGACGCGGTGGCAGCCTCTTTGATTTTAGAGGGCTATTTGTCCTTTCGAGGGCGGTAAAAAATCTCCCGGCAACCGGTAAACAGGAGTAGAACGCCAAAAATCTTCCGAAGCAGGCCGGTGTCCATGCGCCCACCCAACCAAGAGCACAAACCTGCGGCCAAGCAGCCGGCTATCGCGGCGGGCAGCGCGGTTTCCCAGCTTAGACGGCCCTGTTTCCAACGGAATAAGCAGCAGATGAGGGCGGAGGGAAGGAAAAACATCAGGTTGATGGCCCGGGCGACCCCCTGCTCCAAACCCACAATGGCGGTGAGCCAAAGCATCAATAGGCTTCCGCCGCCAATTCCCAGGCCGGACAAGAAACCCAAAATCGCGCCTATCCCGATGACGAATGGAATCGCGTCTAGCATAGGCTACGAATTCCGCCCCACAAAATGAGGACGCCTAAGATCCGGTGCAGCCAAAGGGTGGGGATTTTCTGGCCCCATAGTCCTGCCAGCAGGCCTCCTATGCCGCTGCCCACCAGATAGGGCCAGGCCTGTGCCCAGGGAAGCGGCGCGCCCATGGCGCTGATCGTGAGAGAAACCAAGCATACAGGAAATATCACTGCCACGCAGGTTGGAAATAATGTGTCTTCCGCTGGATTGGCCAGCTTTCCCAGCAGGGGGACCAGCGCCATGCCGCCGCCGGCACCCAAAAGCCCGTTGATGGCACCTGCGACCAGCCCGGAAATCGCGGCGCCTGTTTTTTTATGGGTCAAATTAAATCGCCTCCTGGGAAGATTTTTCCACAGGAGGCGATTTTTATGCAAGATCGTTTATTGGAAAACGCACCGGTTAGCTATTGCTGCCATTATTGGCATTGAGAATCAGACCGCCGTTCACATTCTTAGCGTTGACCACTTCCGCCGTAACAGGCTCCAACAGAGCCTGATACCAGGATTCCATATCGGCATTGCGCAGGGCATTATCGATCATATAATCCCGATAGTTGGTATCGCTGTTGCCACAGAAGTACATCACATGATAGCCGTAATCGGTTTTTACCAACCCAGTATCGCCTGCTTTACGGCTGGAATCAAAGCACCAATTATTGAATTCGGTCGTCATCTGACCGGGATATACGTCTTCATACAAGCCGCCGTTGGCGCTAGAACCCGTATCAGTGCTCTTTTCCTTCGCCAGATTGGCAAAGCCTTCCTCTGTGCCATCCCAACTGTCCAGCAGGAGCTGTGCGGAAGCCTCGGTATTCTCGTAATCCGCATCAGAATAGGTGGTGTTGCCGTTTTCATCGGTTTCGCCGCCTTCAAAGGGCACCAGAATATGGCGCACGTTGACCAGTTGCATGGTATTGTCGTTCACGTCTTGGAAGTAAACCACATAGTAGCCCGTGACAACCTCGTTGCCATCGGCATCGGTGGTGGTGACAGGAACCACAGAGGCATCGCCAGCCACACGGCTGCTGTCGGAGAGCCAAGACTGAAGCGCTACAGGGACATTGCTATAGAGCACGTCCGTCTGCGTGGTAGCAGTAGCGGATTCATTGCCGCTGTTGATTTCCAAACCGGCAATGGCCTCATTCATGGCTTCCAAGGAGACAGAAGCGTTGGCCACTTCTTTGGCAGCGGCTTCCGCAGCTACCAGACCAGCGGCTTTCTCTTCATCGGAATAGGTAGTATTGCCATCAGCATCCTGCGTGCCGCCCTCATAGAACGTAGAGGCGTTGAGCAGATAGTAAGAATAGCTAAAAGAGCTATAGGCGTTGTAGTTGTCAGCCTCTTTTGCCCGATAGTCGGCGTCAGTATAGGTCAGGCCCTCCTGATGGGCGCTGTAATAAGCGGTTGCCGTAGCGGCCAGCTCTCGATAGGCCCGATAGGTCTTCTCGTTGCAGCCTCTGCCGTACATGGCTTTGATGTAGCTATTTACATTGGCATACCCATTGTAGCTGGCGTACAGCTTCAAAGAGTTTACACCGTCTTCAATGGTAGACTTATCATCCTCGCTCATGACAAAGCCCTCCGCCTTAGCGGCATCGTATAGGGCGTAAGTGCTGCGGGCATTCTCCTTGGCCTGATCTACAAAGTAGTCTGCCCAGGTGGTACCCTCGGCATACTCCTGCTGATCCAGCGCAACGGTAGTGTCCAGACCCAGCATGCTGGCATAGCTGCCATACTGGCTGTAGAAGTTATTGACCGCTTCCAGGAAGAAGTAGTTTAGCTCGGCAGCGGAAACCTTGTGCTTATCGACCTTCAGCGCGGTGATTTGGCGCTCTATGAAGCCGCTGTTGATAAAAATTGTGGCAATCACAACGACGACCATTAAAAAGATCGCCACGACAAACGAAACACTAAAGATCTTTAGACGGCGAGCCTCTTTCTTTTCCGCGATCTGCTTCTCGGTCAGGCCGGAAGCCAGTTGCTCCTGGCGGAGTTTTTTCTTATGGGATGCACTCATAATGATCAATTCCTCTCACTTTCTCCTTGATGGGGTTATGCAGACAAAAAGCTGCCCCACAGACCGTAATATTATAACGTATAGAGGGACAGGTTTCAAGTGGTTTTTCAAGGAATTTACCGAAAAAGAAAAAAATTTAAGATCTCTACATAAAGCAATATAAAAAGCGTGAGGAGCCGAAGCTCCCCACGCTGATCTGCCCCACTTTGGCCGTGCGCATCCGATTATGACCTGCACGATTACGGCAGGTGGGTTGCCGCTCCAACATTTCATTGCTCCCAACGTCCACCCATCGTCGCAGCGTGGGCGGGAGGTCTGCAATCCATGTGGGAAGTCAAGCATCCCGATTGAAAGATGTGGGTCCAAACGGACACATCACGCACCAAGCAGGGAGTAGATCTCAACCCAAATTATTCCCCGGAGTCCTCCTCCTGATAGAGCTGCTCCATGATCAAACTGTACACAGCTTCCAGCTCCTGGTCGTCTTCGATAGCGCACAGAATACTTTCTCCGTCCTCTTCTACGGATTTGAGGATGCTGACCTCCAGCTCCTGGGGATCTGCATGATGTTCTGCGGCGGGAATGACAGCCAAATAGGTGCTGCCCTGATACTCTGTAGTGGACAATATTTCCAACTCGTACTCCTGACCGTCTTCGTCCACAATTGTCATAAAGTCGGATCCGTATTCGTCTGCCATCGTCCATCCCTCCAACAGCTATTGCATGCCCATATTGTAACGCGTTTGGGCTGGAAAATCAAGAGACAATTTGCTCAAGATGTGAAATCCTCTAGCAGCCTCGCAGCCTCAGCAGACGTGGCTGCCTGAATTCCGGCGGCCAAGTCGGTCTGATCCTTGAGTGGCAGTAGTGCGACAGGATACGAGGTGACGTGGATCGGCTCCGGATCCTGGCCTTGCCAAAGGGCCACACGGCTGTCATGGACGCCAATCAGATATCCAGTCAGCAACAAACCACATAAAATTCGACTGTATTTGCCCATGTTCACCACCTCGAAGCTAGTATTTGCGGGAAGTTTGCGATTTATTAAAAAAATAGGGCTTTCGTTTTTGTATTGGGTATGCTATAATGATACGACTTGAAGTATGCAGTTATGAATCCAAAATCTGGATATGGGTTTTTACGGCCGCATCTGCTGCCGTGGAGGAGGAATTGTTGTGCAAGAGAACCAAAAGAAGAAAAAGAAATTGCAGCGTCAGAAGTGGGAGCCTCACTGGGTTCTGCGCTTGTTGCATACATTGTGGATGATCCTTTTTTCCTGCTTTAAAATTGCAGTCTGCGCCGCTGCCACCGTGGCGATCATTGGCGTGATTTGCATGTTCGTATTTGTGGGAATTCTAGGGGATTATCTCCAGAGCGACATCATTCCCGGCGCAGCTTTGGAGCTGGAAACCTTTGACCTGGATCAGACTTCCTTTTTGTATTATGTGGATTCCAACGGGGAGATTCGGGAGCTGCAGCGGGTCTATGCAGAGAAAAACCGGCAATGGGCGCATTATGATGAGATCCCTGAGGACTTGATCCATGCTGCCGTTGCCATTGAGGACAAGCGGTTTTATGAGCACCAGGGTGTGGACTGGATCACCACGGCAAAGGCGTGTGTGAATATGTTCTTTGGGGGTAGCTCCACCTTTGGCGGCTCTACCATTACGCAGCAGTTGACAAAAAACCTGACCGGGGAGGACAGTGTTACCGTACAGCGAAAGGTGCAGGAGATTTTCAAGGCCAGCAGCATTGAGCGCCAGTATGATAAAAAGGCGATCATGGAACATTATCTCAACACCATCTTCCTGGGGGAGGGATGCTATGGAGTAAAGAGTGCCGCAGCCTCCTACTTTGGTAAGAATTTGGAGGATTTGACCACTGCTGAATGCGCCAGCTTGATTAGCATTACCAATAACCCTTCTCTGTTTGACCCCTATTTAAGCAAAGAACAGAATCGGAAGCGCCAGTTGACAGTGCTGGAGGAGATGAAAAACCAGGGCTGGATTACCGAGGCGGAGTATGACGAGGCGGTGGATCAGGAGTTGGTGCTCAAATGGGGCATCGACGAAGAGGATCAGGTGAGTGCCACCTGTCCCAATTCGGAGTGCGGCTATACAGCTACGGTTCGTAAGTTCCAAAAGCAAGAGGATGGGCGTTACCTGTGCCCGGAGTGCGGTACGGAAGTCAAGGTGGATCTGATGGAGGAGGAAAATCATTACTCCTGGTTTACGGATCTTGTGATTAATGATTTGGCCAGAGCTTTGGCTGACGAGATGAAAATGGAGTGGAACGACCAGACCTATCAAATGTGTCTGGAGAAGATCAAGACCGGAGGCTACCACATTTACACCACCTTTGACCCGGATGTCCAGCGGCAGGTGGACGAGGTCTATACCAATCTGGAAAACATTCCCAGTACCAACAGCAACGCACAGCTCCAGTCGGCCATCACAGTGATTGACAACCGAACCGGTGACATTGTGGCGTTGGCTGGCGGAGTGGGAGAAAAGGAAGGCTATCTGACCTGGAACCGTGCATCCGATGCCCGGCTTCAGACCGGCTCGGCCATGAAGCCCCTATCCGTATATGCCCCCGCATTCGAACTGGGGGCGATTACCCCTGCCTCTGTGGCTAAGGATATGCCCTTGAGCTACGAAAACGGCCCCTTCCCCTTAAATGACAGCCGCACCTATTCCGGCTTTACCAATATTTTGCGGGGCGTCTCCTCTTCGCTAAACGCGGTGGCGGTGAACACGCTGGACGAAATTGGACTGGAATACAGTTTTAACTTTGCCAAAGAGAAATTTGGCCTGACCGGCATGGTAAAATATGAGGAAACCGAGGGCGGCCGGATCCACAGCGATGTGAACTACTCGCCTTTGGGCATGGGTGCGCTGACCTATGGCGTATCGGTTCGGGATATGGCCAGCGCCTACGCTACCTTTGCAAATGATGGCGTATACCGCCGGGGCCGCAGCTTCACCAAGGTCTACGATACGGACGGAAACTTGGTGCTGGACAATGAGCAGGAGACTCGGCAGATCTTGAGCAACAAGACCATCAATTATATGAACTATTGCTTGAAAAACGTGGTGGACAGCGGTACCGGCTGGCAGGCCCAGATCAGCGGGATGAATGTCTATGGCAAGACCGGTACCACCTCCAGCAACAAGGACCGCTGGTTCTGTGGGTTTACAGGCTACTATACCGCTGCGGTTTGGTGCGGGTTTGACCAGCCCGAAGAGGTGCGCGGCGTGTATGGCAACCCTGCCGCGAATCTGTGGCACCAGGTTATGGTAAAGCTGGTAGACGGCAAGGAAAATATCTCTTTGCACAGCACCAACGGCATGACCAGTGTAACGTTGTGTATGGACTCTGGCAAGGTGGCTACCTCCGCCTGCGGCGCAGATCCCAGAGGCCGCACCATTACAGGCCTGGCCTATCCGGAGGACATCAACACAAATGGCTATTGCAATCAGCATGTCATGGTGGACTACTGCACCTTGGGCGGCGGCGTGGCCACGGAATACTGTAAGGACTTTGGTGGCGTGGAGAGACGCTCTCTCATTAAAATTACGCGGGGCCGGATCAATGAGCTGGAAATGGCTGGCGTCAGCAGCTTGACAAACGACTGCATTTGGTTGGTGGATGGGAGCGGTAATAGCGTTCCATTCCATGGACTAAGCGGCAATTTGGACAATGATGCGCCCTATATAACCTGCCCGGTGCACACCAAAGAGGCTTGGGAGGATCATCAAGCAACAAATCCAACCGAAAACACAGAACCTACAGAGGAAGATGACCACGAGGAGTAAAAGAGGGAGCGTGGACAATGATTTGGACTTCAGACGCTTGGCAGGACTTTGAAGTTTTGGACGCCACAGAGGGAGAACGGCTGGAGCGGTGGGGAAACGCTATCCTGGTTCGCCCGGATCCCCAGGTGATCTGGGACACGCCCCGCGCCGACGATAGATGGAAACGCTGTGACGCACGCTATGTGCGCTCCAGCACCGGTGGCGGCCACTGGACCAAACACCAGCTTCCGGAGCGGTGGAAGATCCATTATAAGGACTATCTAACCTTTTATGTCAAGCCTATGAATTTTAAGCACACCGGCGTGTTTCCCGAACAGGCGGTGAATTGGGATTTTATTCGGGAGAAGGTCGCTGGCGCCCACCGGCCTACGCGGGTTTTAAATCTGTTCGCCTATTCCGGCGGGGCCACTCTGGCCGCCGCCGCAGGCGGAGCGGAGGTGTACCATGTGGACGCCGCGAAAGGAATGGTGGCCTGGGCGAAGGAAAACGCCGCCGCCTCCGGTCTGGCGGACCGGCCGATTCACTGGATCGTGGACGATTGCGGCAAATTTATTCAGCGGGAGATTCGCCGGGGCCGCCGGTATGACGGCATTATCATGGATCCGCCCAGCTATGGCCGCGGACCCTCCGGCGAGATCTGGAAGATGGAAACCAGCTTTTATCCGTTTCTGCGCCAGGTGGTACAGCTTTTGTCGCAAGATCCCCTGTTTGTGATCATCAATTCCTATACCACCGGTCTGGCGCCTTCCGCTGTGGGGTATTGTGCGGATACGGTTTTCACGCCGGCCTACGGCGGTGGCACCCAAGTGGGAGAGCTGGGCTTGCCGGTGAAGGCCACAGGCTTTACCTTGCCATGCGGCGCGGTGGGGCGTTGGATGCCCTGAATGGAGGAGACAATCGTTGAGTGAAGCAATACAGGCCAGGCAACTGTCCTTTGCCTATCCCGGGTTGGATGGAGGCGTTGGCCAGACCGTATTTTCTGATTTGAATTTGACTGTCGAAGAGGGCAGCTTTGTGGCGGTACTGGGAAGCAACGGGTGTGGAAAGTCCACGCTTGCCAAGCATTTTAACGCTATTTTGCTCCCCTGCGGCGGTTCGGTGTCCGTATGGGGGATGGATACCCAGCAGGAAGACCGGCTGATTCCCATCCGGCGGACTGTGGGCATGGTGTTTCAAAATCCGGATAACCAGATTGTGGCCAATGTGGTGGAGGAGGATGTGGCGTTTGCTCCGGAAAACCTGGGGGTGTCCAGCCCGGAGATCCGCCGAAGAGTGGACAATGCCCTGAAGCAGGTGGGGATGTATGAATACCGAGAGCATGCGCCGCATCTGCTCTCCGGGGGTCAGAAGCAGCGTGTGGCCATTGCGGGGGTGATTGCCATGGAACCGCGGTGCATCGTGCTAGACGAGCCGACGGCTATGCTGGATCCCAAGGGCCGTAGGGAGGTGCTGGACACGGTCTTGCGGCTAAATCGTGAAAAGCGGATTACTGTGGTGCTGATTACCCACCACATGGACGAGGCTGCCAAGGCCCAGCGGGTGGTGGTGCTGCATCAGGGAAAAATTGCTGCGGACGGCCCACCAAAGCAGGTGTTTTCCCAGGTGGAGCTGCTGCACAGCCTGGGGCTTGCCGCGCCGGAGACAGTGGAGCTGTGCTGGCGTTTAAACCAGCAGGGATTTTCGCTGCCACTGGATTGCCTGGGTGTAGAAGAATGTGCGCAGGCACTTTATCAAGCGCTGTCATAAGGATAGACCGCCAGATCGCCGGAGCCGGTGATTTGGCGTCCTTGCGCGAAGGCCTGACCCACGGGAGGAATCAAATTGGCAATTTTAGAGATCGCAGAGCTGACCCATGTCTACAGCGCCGGAACGCCTTTTGAGCATTTGGCCCTGGATCATGTATCGTTTTCTGTGGAAAAAGGAGAATTTATTGGCGTAATTGGACATACCGGTTCCGGAAAGTCCACGCTAATGCAGCATTTAAACGGTTTGCTGAAGCCCACCTCGGGCAAGGTTTTACTGGGCGGTCGGGATATTTGGAGCGACAAGGCATTTACCCGGCAGGCCAGGTTTCGGGTGGGGCTGGTGTTCCAATATCCGGAATACCAGCTGTTTGAGGAGACCGTCTATCGGGATATCGCGTTTGGCCCTAAAAATATGGGCTTGACCCCAGAAGAGATTGACCGCCGGGTGCGGGAGGCGGCGGCGCTGGTGGGATTGTCGGAGGAGCAGCTTACGATGTCGCCGTTTGATCTGTCCGGCGGGCAGAAGCGCCGGGTGGCCATTGCAGGTGTCATCGCCATGGAACCGGAGGTGCTGATTCTAGACGAGCCAACCGCCGGTCTGGATCCGGCGGGCCGGGAGGGAATCCTGGGCAACATCGACCAATTCCGCCGGAAGAAACACGCCACGGTGATGATGGTGAGCCATTCTATGAACGATGTGGCGAAAATGGCGGACCGGCTGCTGGTAATGAGCGGGGCCAAGCTGGTGATGAACGGCACCCCGAATGAAGTATTCCAACAGGCGAAGGAACTACTGGAAATGGGGCTGGATATCCCGGAGGTAACCCGGATTTTCTTGCGGCTCCGGGAGATGGGCTTGCCAGTAGAGCCGGTATATACCGTGGAGCAGGCGCAGGCTTCTCTGGTTCGGCGGAAGGGAGAGGGCCATGCTTAAAGATATTACCCTTGGCCAGTTTTTTCCTGGCAATTCTTTTGTCCACCGGTTGGATCCCCGGACCAAGCTGGTGATGGTGGTGGCCTATATTGTGGCGCTGTTTATGGCGGGGAATTGGCTGTCTTACCTGGTTGCTTTCGGCTTTTTGGCGTATAGCATCATCATTTCCAGAATTCCGCTAAAGGCCATTACCCGGGGCCTCAGGCCATTGATGATTATTATGATTTTTACCGGTGTGCTGAATATCTTTTTTACAGACGGTACCCATGTGATCTTTTCTGTGTTTGGTCTTACTGTGACGCTGGAGGGGCTAGAGCGGGCTTTTTTTATGGTGACGAGAATCATGATGCTGGTGACGGCAACGTTTCTCATGACCTACACCACCTCGCCCATCGCCTTGACCGACGGCCTGGAAGCCCTGCTGGGGCCGCTGAAGAAGCTCCATATGCCGGTGCATGAGTTGTCGATGATGATGTGTATTGCCCTTCGGTTCATCCCTACCTTAATTGAGGAGACAGATAAGATCATATCCGCCCAAAAGGCTCGGGGCGCGGATTTTGAGACCGGCAACCTGATGAACCGAGTCAAAGCCATGGTCCCTATTTTAGTGCCCTTGTTCATCAGTGCGTTCCGTAGGGCCGATGAGCTGGCTGTGGCTATGGAGTGCCGCTGTTATCAGGGCGGGGAGGGCCGGACAAAGATGAAGCTGCTGCGGTACCATCGGGGGGATTTTTTGGCCTTTTCCGCCGGAGCGCTGTTGATTGCCGCTGTGGCAATTCTGCGCAGCTTTGGCCTGTAAGGAGGCGCCATGGCCAATATTGCGTTATTTTTGACCTATGAGGGTACCGCCTATCACGGTTGGCAGGTGCAGAAAAATCTACCTACCGTGTGTGAGACGCTGGAAAAGGCGGCGTCCATGGTGGTGGGGCACCGGGTGCATGTGGTGGGCTGTGGCAGAACAGACGCTGGGGTCCATGCCAGATGCTATGTGGCAAATTTTCACACCGACTCGAAAATCCCTGTGGACCGGCTGCCCTACGCCCTGAACACCCACCTCCCGGTGGATATTGTGGTGACCAAGGCGTTCCAGGTCCATGATGGATTTAATGCCATCGGCTCCTGCGCTCGGAAAGAGTACACCTATCAGATTTACAATTCCAGAATGCGGGATCCATTCTATGTGAACCGCGCCTGGTTTTATCCCCGGATTCTGGACCAGCGGATTATGCAGGCCGCCGCAGATCAATTTGTAGGAACCCACGATTTCGCGGCCGTGCGTTCTGTGGGAACCGATGTTAAATCCACGGTGCGGACGGTATACTATTATCAGGTGGAGCGGCGGGGAGACTTACTAATCCTGCGGGTCTGTGCCAACGGATTTCTGTACAATATGGCCCGGGCCATGGCCGGGACGCTGGTCTATGCGGCGGAGGGAAAGATTGCGCCGGAGCAGATCGGACAGATTCTGGAATCTGGCAATCGAACGGCTGCCGGCCCTACGGTTCCTCCCGGAGGACTGTACATGACGCATCTTTGGTACGACGATGGAATCGCGAAGTTTGAATGTCCGGAGTGAATTCATAATTTGTTTTCCATTTTGTCCGCGAAGTGTGTTATACTGTGCAGAAAAAGATTCGTATGCACCGAATAATGAAGGAGTGAAGCGTCTTGCAGCAGAGATTGTGCGCAAAATGCAGAAAAAATATTGCCGTTTTATTTGTAACCAGAGTGGAAAACGGCGTAACGATGAATGAGGGTTATTGCCTAAGCTGTGCCAGAAAGCTGGGCATTCCGCAGATTGAGGAAGCAGTGAAGCAGATGGGTTTTTCTGAGGAGGATTTGGACGCACTGAGCGATGAGATGAGCAACATGTTTGGCCAGAACGAGTCCCAGGGCCAGGATGACGATGATATCGGAAGTCAGACAGCTACTTTTCCGCTGCTAAATCAGCTATTCAACGGTGCTTTGCCGGGAAGGTCCAATCTGCCCGGGGAAAAGCAGGAAAAAAAGGATGGCAAGGATTCTGGTGAAACCTCCCGGAAGAAGGCCAACAAAAAGCATAAGTTTTTGGATAATTACTGTATGGACTTGACCGGGCGCGCCAGGGAGGGCGAACTGGACCGAGTGATTGGCCGGGATGTGGAAACCCAACGGGTGATCCAGATTTTAAACCGGCGGCAGAAGAACAATCCCTGTCTGATTGGCGAGCCTGGCGTGGGTAAGACCGCGATTGCCGAGGGCCTGGCCCAGCGAATAGTGGCCGGGGACGTTCCTTTTAAGCTCCGGGATAAAGAGGTCTTTCTGCTGGATCTGACGGCGCTGGTGGCGGGTACCCAGTTTCGGGGCCAGTTCGAGGGCCGGATGAAAAGCTTGATCGGAGAAATCAAGCAGTGTGGAAATATTATTTTGGTCATTGATGAGGTTCACAATCTGGTGGGTGCCGGGGACGCCGAGGGCTCTATGAACGCGGCCAATATTCTCAAGCCAGCTTTGTCCCGGGGAGAGATCCAGGTGATCGGTGCCACTACGTTCAGCGAGTATCGAAAATATATTGAAAAGGACGCCGCCTTGGAGCGGCGCTTTCAGCCGGTTTCTGTGGCGGAGCCGACCATCGAGGAAGCCGCCCAGATTATGCAGGGTGTTGCCAAAAATTATGCCCAATTTCATGGCGTCGCCATCTCCCCGGAGATCGCCCGGCAGTGCGTGGTGCTGTCGGAACGGTATATCTCGGATCGATTTTTGCCGGATAAGGCCATTGATCTGCTGGACGAAGCCTGCTCGGACGTGAATCTACGCAGTAAGGAAATCTCCCGGATGGCGGAGCTGAAAAAGGAGCGGGACGACTACGAGCTGGAGCTGCGGATGCTCACCGAGGACACGGAAAACGAGCATTATGAGCGGTTGGCCATTGTTCGTAGTAAGCTGTGCAAGCTTGCTTCAGAGATTGAGGCTTTGGAGAAGCTGCCGGTTCCTGCGGTGACCATGGAAAACCTGGCTCGGATCATTGAGCTGTGGACAAAGATCCCAGCCAGTAAGATTAAGGCCCAGGAGTATGAGCAGCTGCGGGGCCTACAAGACCGGCTGAAAACCCACATTGTGGGACAGGATCAGGCGGTGGAAGCGGTATCCCGGGCCATCCGGCGCAATCGAGTGGGGATTTCTCCCAAGAGAAGACCGGTGAGCTTTATCTTTGTGGGTCCCACCGGTGTGGGAAAAACCGAGCTGGTGAAATGCCTGGCGAACGATCTGTTTGATTCCGTGGACGCGCTGATCCGGTTGGATATGTCCGAGTATATGGAAAAGCATACGGTTTCCAAGCTGATCGGTTCGCCTCCCGGCTATGTAGGCTACGATGAGGCAGGCCAGCTGACAGAGAAGATCCGCCGCAAGCCCTATAGCGTGGTGCTGTTTGACGAGATTGAAAAGGCGCATCCTGATGTGCTGAATATTTTGCTGCAGGTGTTGGACGACGGCCGGATTACCGACGCCCAGGGCCGGGTGGTGAATTTTGAAAATGCCATCATTGTGATGACCTCCAACGCCGGATCCGAGGGCCGGGTAGGAGGCCTGGGCTTTGGCCGAAGCGATACGGAGCTGGTGCAGGACAAGACCATGAAGGCGCTGTCTGAGTTCTTGCGGCCGGAATTTTTAAACCGGGTGGATGAGATTATCACCTTCAACCACTTGACAGAGGCAGATTTTCTTGCTATTGCGGATATTATGCTGGCGGAGCTGCGGGATAGTCTACAGGCCCGGGGCGTCTTGCTGACCTGGTCGGAGGATCTACGGGCCTATCTGACCAAAAAGGCGTTTTCCACCACCTATGGCGCCAGAAACCTGCGTAGAACCATTCAGCGGGATCTAGAGGATCCGATTTCTGAAAAGATTATCGATTCCTTTGAAACGCCAATTTCTGCCATCTCCATCCAAGTGGTGAATGATACCATTAGATTGGAGACAAAATAAATGACTGTGGAATTTGAGCAGGCTGTGGCATATCTGGGCCAGGATGTGGCCCAGAATATCCACATGCTGGAAGCTTTGCGCCATGGTAGCCCTGAAATCCTTGGAGCACAGGACCACGGGGTTTTACTCCGGCAGGCGCAGACGCTGCTGCTATCGGCGGATACGGTGGCGGATGCGGAGCGCCTGCTGTCTCTGGCGCCGGAGGAACCGTCGGAGCTGGTGGTGTGTCGGGCGGATGTGGAGCAATATGTGGCCCAGCGATATGCGTTTCAAGAGCGGGTACCCTGTATTCAGGCTTCTTATCAGCGGAAGGAGCGGCTGGATGTGTCGGCGGATATCCGGCAGTTGGATATGGGCTATCACGCGCTGGTGCTGGAGCGGTATAGTCTGTTCCATGACCCGGAGTATATCGCGGACCGGATTGCCGCCGGCGTGATCTTCGGGGCTTTTGTGGAGGGAGAATTGGCTGGATTCATTGGAGAGCATGACGAAGGCTCCATGGGGATGTTAGAGGTGTTTCCCCCGTTTCGCCGGATGGGCCTTGGCCTGGCGCTGGAGAGCTTTCAGATCAACCGGATTGTCTCTCTGGGCCGGGTACCCTATGATCATGTGATCATTGGCAACGACAAATCCTTTCACTTACAACAAAAGCTCGGCATGACCATGAGCCGGGACCATGTTACATTTTTTAATAAAAGGCAACATGCATAATAGCGTAGTTTGAAAAGAAAACCTTCTGGTTCTTTTTGGTTGCACTGGACGGCAACTGAAAGAAATCAGAAGGTTTTTTATATATGAAAAGCGCCGCTGCAAATATGGTATCGCTCGAAACGACGCAGTTCTACGGGATAAAAAAGAGATTTCAGACAGCTTCTTCAGCCCGGCATGGACGGACTTTCGCAGGACAGGTTAATCTTGTCCGAGAAAGCTTCATAAAAAGAGAAGCACGATCTTCCAAAACAATATATTAAATTCGCCGCCAGGTAACCGTGTTAAAAAGTGACGAAATATAGCAATATATACAAAAATAAAAAGAAAAAGCTTGTATCATTTTTTAAATTGGTATATAATGGAAATAAATCCGTTTCTGCTTTCATGCACTTCTATGTACCGAAAGAAGAGGAGACGATAAAATGGAGGATTACCTGGCCCACATCAAAAAGGACTTATCTGGACACCCAGTCGCAGTGCAAACGGTTAGCCAGCACTGCCATCATACGGCAAAGTATGCTGCACAAGCCTTGGAGCCAGCAGCTCTCTGCGCCAGCGGATATCTGGCGGGACTCGTTCATGATGCGGGAAAGTATACTGCCAGCTTCCAAAACTATCTGATCAACCAGATTGGCCAACGGGGTAGTGTGAATCACACGTTTGCCGGTGTGCGTCTGCTGCTGGAACGCTATTTCCGTGCAGATAGCGAGGACTTTTCTGGCATTGCGAGCGAGCTTCTGGCATTGGCTGTTGGCGAACATCATGGACAATTTGATTGCGTGGATGACCGACAAAAAAGCGGTTTTCAGCACCGGTTGACCAAGGATGGCATTGACTATGAAGAGGCAAAAGATAATTTTTTCCGTTATTGCGTGGATCAAGAAACGCTCAACCGGCAGTTCCAAATTGCGCTTGCAGAATTGACTCCGGTTCTGGAACATATTTGCTCTTTGACGGGGGATGAAGCCAGCGATGAACGGTATGACCAGGAGACTGCCTTTTATTCCGGCTTGCTCTCCCGGCTGCTGCTCTCCGCAGTCATCGAGGGAGACCGGCGGGATACCGCGGAATTTATGAACGGTACGCAGTTTCCTGTAAAAACCGACAATGAGACATTGGAGCGGCTGTGGAGTACACATTTAACACAAATGGAGGATAAATTAAACCGGCTGCCCCAGGATTCCCCAATTGACCGGGCAAGACGGGCAATTTCTGACCAGTGCAGACAGGCTGCAGAACAGCCTGGCGGTGTGTTCCGCCTAAACGTTCCGACCGGCGGCGGCAAAACCTTGTCCAGTTTGCGGTTCGCGCTAGCCCATGCCCGCCGGCATCGGAAACAGCGTATTATCTTCACCTCGCCCCTGCTCAGTATCTTGGAACAAAACGCGGCGGTGATCCGGGATTATATTCAGGACAACAGTTTGATACTGGAACATCACTCCAATCTGATACAGACAGAAGAAAATAGTCAGCAGCTAGATGAATATGAGCTTCTGGCTGAAAGCTGGGAGTCTCCTATCATCATTACTACCCTGGTCCAATTGCTAAACACCCTGTTTTCTGGCAGAACTACGGCAATCCGACGGTTTCATGCGCTTTGCGGCAGCATCATCGTCATGGATGAGGTTCAGACCGTTCCCAGCAAGATGCTGTCCCTTTTTTCCCTGGCAATCAACTTTTTGTCGGAGATCTGCGGGGCTACAGTGGTCCTCTGCTCTGCCACCCAACCTTGTACAGAACAGATCGAACACCCTATGCATGGTCCAATCTTTGATATTGTTCCCTATAATCCCACTATTTGGGAAGTTTTTCGCCGGACAGAGATCAAAAATATCGGAACAATGTCGTTGGAGCAAATTTCCGATTTTGCCTTGAAAAAGTTGGATTCTGTCGACAGTCTGTTGATCATCTGCAACAAAAAGAGCCAGGCAGAATGTCTGTACGGCCTGCTGGAGGGTGGAGGATTTGCGCTGTTTTCCCTCTCTGCTGCCATGTGTGTGGCCCATCGCAGAGACACGTTGGACAAACTGCGAAGTGCTCTGGGACAAAAGGGGCAGAAAACCGTCTGTGTTTCCACCCAGGTTATAGAGGCTGGAGTAGATATTTCCTTTGCCTGTGTCATCCGCCTATGCGCTGGGATGGACAGTGTGATTCAGGCAGCGGGACGGTGCAATCGCAGCGGCGAAGCCGGCCCGGGGATTCTGGCCCCGGTTTATCTGGTGCAATGCCAAAATGAATCGCTTACAAAGCTGCCGGATATCCAACGGGGCCAAAGTGCGACCCATGAACTTATCACAGAGTTTACAGCGCACCCGGAGCTGTATCACAACACACTGGGTTCCGATGAGGCAATAGGCTATTTTTACCGCGCTCTGTACCGCAGGGAACCAAACGGACATCATGACTACTCCGTAAAAGGCCACCCGTCTTTATTTTCTCTTCTGTCGCTGAACGGCTACTGCACAGAGGAGCAGCCCTATTATTTCCGCCAGGCGTTCCGATTGGCGGGATCGCTGTTTCAAGTCTTTGAAGAGAACACCATGGAGGTAGTCGTCCCATACGGTCAGGGCGAGCTGCTGATTCAGAAGCTGTGCGGTGAAAAAGCGGCGCAGGACCCGATCTACCTGCGTGCACTTCTGGAGGCAGCAAAGCCCTATACCGTCTCGTTATACCAGTATCAAATAGACCGCTTGAACGAAGCGCACAGCCTGATTCCCCTCCAGGGCGGAGCCTTGGGACTCAGCGGACATTACAGCGCACAAAATGGCCTTTCCATGCACGAATCCAATCTTGACTTTTTGGGGGTGTAAGTATGCAGCATCCAAATATTGTGGAATTTCAGGTTACGGGGGATTATGCCCTGTTCTCCGACCCGATTATGCGCGTGGGCGGGGAGAAATGCAGTTATCAAGTACCTACATATGAAGCGTTAAAAGGCGTCCTATCCTCTGTGTACTGGAAGCCCACGCTGATCTGGTATATTGATGCAGTTCGGATTATGAACCAGATTCAAACCGAGGTAAAGGGGATCCGCCCGACTCATTATCAGGACGACAAAAACGATCTATCTTTCTATACCTATTTGAAAAACTGCCGTTATCAGGTGCGGGCGCACTTTGAATGGAATGAAAACCGCTCAGAGCTTATCCAGGACCGCAACGAAAACAAGCACCATAATATTGCGAAACGCATGATTGAAAAGGGTGGCCGCCGGGATATCTTCCTGGGGACCAGAGAGTGCCAGGGCTATGTGGAACCCTGCATGTTTGGAGAAGGAGCAGGCGCCTATGACACGCTACCGGAACTGAGTTTCGGATTGATGTATCATGGCATTACCTATGCCGACGAGGCATATTCTCCCGAAACACAGGGAAAAATGACTGCCCGATTCTGGTATCCGGTGATGAAGCAGGGAATTATCACATTTCCTCGTCCGGAGGCCTGTACGCTAACCAAGCCTCTACGGGAGATGGGAGTGAAGCCCTTTGGAGAAACGCTGGAGAATTTCTCTGGCCTACAGGAATTTGGGGAGGTGAGATAATGGGGCTTTTGCAAAAAGCAGTGGAGACCTACGACGCGATGGCACACCGGGCAGGAGTTGTGTATGAGGGGGAAAAGGAACCGCTGGCGCCCATTTCTCACATCCTATCCCGGGCACAGATTGAGATCACACTGGACGGGGATGGAAAATTTGTCTCTGCCCGATTAGTAGGTCGAGAGGAGCCTAAAATCATCATTCCGGTCACGGAAGAATCGGCGGGCAGAACCAGCGCCCCCTGCGCCCACCCTCTGTGCGATCAGCTAGGATATGTGTCCCCATATAATGGAAAAAAACACACGCTCTATAAAGATACACTTTCAGACTGGACCAATTCGGAATACACGCACCCGAAATTACAGCCCATTTTCACTTATGTATGTAGCGGCACAATTTTGACCGATCTGTCAAATGCTGAGTTGATTCAATTGAATCCGGCAGGAAGTCCTAAGGATGAAAAACTGATGATCTGTTGGGTGGTCAACGGCCTGGGCGAGGGGCTAAACGGTCCTTGTTGGACAGACCAGTCACTCATGAAGGCATTTATAGACTATAACAATGCAAAACGGACAGCCATGTCCCCCGCTCTATGTATGGTTTCCGGAACAGTGGAAGCTCCTGCGGGACAGCACCCCAAAGGGATTGTCCCAATCAACGGAAATGCTAAGTTGATTTCCGCAAATGACTCCAGCGGCTTTACCTACCGGGGGCGGTTTGACGATACGGCGCAGGCTGCAACAGTGGGCTATGCCAGTTCCCAAAAGGCGCACAGCGCGCTGCGGTGGCTGATCGTCAACCAGGGCGTTCCTTTCGGCGGGCGGACCTTTCTGTGTTGGAACCCTTCGGGGATCCAACTTCCTAAGGTAACGGGTCCCATGGGCCGCAAAAGCGGCACTTCCCAACGAGCACCCAATCCTAGCCAGTATCAAAAGCAGCTTCGCGAGGCGCTCTCCAGTTGGAAAGAGGATCTGCCGGTTCAGGCGGGGGTGATAATTGCCGCTTTTGACGCTGCTACCACAGGGCGGTTGGCTGTCACCTACTACAATGAATTGTTGGCCTCTGACTTTCTGGATCGGCTCTATGTTTGGGAAGATACCTGCAAATGGGAAAACGGCTCGTTCGGCATTCAGTCCCCCACGTTGTTTCAAATCGTCAATTTGGCCTTTGGGATGCCCCGCAATGGCAGAACAGAGATAGATGATCGCATTTTAAGACAACAGATGCAGCGGTTGACTGCCTGCCGGGTGGACAAAGCGCCTTTTCCTCTGGATATGGAACGGGCGCTGGTGGAAAAAGCCTCCCATCTTCTACTTTACGAGGGAGATGCCCGCCAAAAACTGTTGTTCACAGCCTGCGCAGCCATTCGAAAATATCGATATGATCATTTTAAGGAGGAGTGGGATATGGCGTTAGACAAAAACTGTTCCGACCGAAACTATCTGTTTGGTCGCCTGCTGGCCATCGCGGATGCGGTGGAAAGCAGTACCTACACCAACGAGGACCGGCGGGAAACCAACGCGCTGCGGATGCAGAAGGCCTTTGCTTTGCGACCTATGAATACCTGGCGGCTTTTGGCGGAAAAGCTGGAGCCCTATTACAAACAGCTCAATCCCGGTCTGCGTTACTACTATCAAAATCTAACCCAGGAGATTGTGGACAAGTTGTCCGTTTCAGACGGAAATCTGAACCGAAAGTTGGAGGATATCTATTTATTGGGCTACTACCATCAGCGGGCCTACCGTACGGAAAAATTAGAGAAATAAGGGATAAAAAAGCAAGGAGGAGAATTAAGATGGGTATTTTACAAACCAAGATTGACTTTGTGGCATTTGTGGCCGTCAGCATGGCAAATCCCAACGGCGACCCCCTCAACGGCAACAGTCCCCGCACCGACTACAGCGGCCTGGGGGAGATCAGCGACGTATGCGTCAAACGTAAGCTGCGCAACCGGATGCAGGATTTGGGACAGGCCGTATTTGTCCAATCCGCTGACCGGTGCGATGACGGGTATGGCAGCCTCAGTGAACGGGCCAGTACCGTCTTGGGAAAAGCGAAGGAGTTCAAGGATTCAGACGCCTATGCACAAAAGGCTTGCCGGACCTGGTTGGATGTGCGTTCTTTTGGGCAGGTATTTGCATTCAAAGATAAAGATAAGGATTCCAAAGGTGTATCCGTGGGCGTGCGTGGCCCAGTCTCAATCCATCAGTGCGTCAGCATCTCTCCTGTGCAGGTGGAGGATATGCAGATCACCAAGAGCGTAAATGGAGAGAGCAGCGACAAGGGTCGTTCCTCTGATACGATGGGTATGAAGCACTTTGTCCGCTTTGGTTTTTATAAGATCAAAGGCTCCATCAATGTTCAATTGGCGCAGAAGACCGGCTTCACCGAAGAGGATGCCGAGTTGCTGAAAGAGTGCCTGCGCACCCTCTTTGTCAACGACGCCTCCGCAGCACGGCCTGAGGGATCTATGGAGGTCGTCAAACTCTACTGGTTCCGGCACAACTGCAAAGATGGGCAGTACTCCTCTGCCAGAGTCCACCGCTCGCTTCAGGCTGAACTAATCGCTTCTGACGCATTTCCCACCTGCGCAGAGGATTACCGGATTACGCTGGAGCCTCTGGACGGTCTGGAGCCGGAGATCCTAGATGGAGTTTAAGGAAGAGGATTGGCTCCAGCTATCAGGTTTACAGCACTTTGCCTTCTGTCGCCGTCAGTGGGCGCTGATCCACATTGAGAACCAGTGGGCGGAAAATTACCGCACGGTGGACGGCCATCTCATGCACGAACACGTCCATGATCAGCAGTTCCGGGAGAGCCGGGGAGACCGGCTGATTGTCAGGGGATTGGCCATCCATTCGGCGCAGTTGGGCGTTTCCGGTCAGTGCGATGCAGTGGAATTCCACCGTGACCCCGGCGGTGTTTCACTTCGCAACCGGGAGGGGCTTTGGCTGCCCTATCCTGTGGAGTACAAGCGTGGCAAACCCAAAGAGAACAATGTGGACGAGCTCCAACTCTGCGCGCAAGCCATGTGTCTGGAGGAGATGCTCTGCTGTGTTATCCCGCAGGGAGCGCTTTACTACGGGGAGCCACACCGCCGGACCGTGGTCCAATTTACATCCGAACTGCGCGGACAGGTTCAGGACAGCCTGGCAGAGATGCACCAGCTATACCAAAAGCGCTATACCCCCAAGGTTAAGCCATCCAAAGCCTGTCATGCATGCTCTTTGAAGGATCTGTGTCTTCCAAAGCTGATGAACCGCAGAAAGGTTGCGGACTATTTGGCTGCCGCCATGGAGGAATTGAAATGAAGCATCTGCTCAATACGCTTTACATCCTCTCAGAAGACATCTACTTGTCTCTAGACGGGGAAAATGTTGTGGCAAATCGGGACAAGCAGGTTGCCGCCCGTTATCCTCTGCATACCTTGCAGAATATCGTCACTTTTTCTTATGCCGGGGCATCTCCCGCTTTGATGGGAGCCTGTGCGGAGCGTCAAATTGGCTTGGCGTTCTGCACCCCCAGAGGGAAATTCCTAGCAAGGATATGTGGAGAAAACAATGGAAATGTACTGCTTCGGCGGACCCAATATCGAGCTGCGGATGATCCTATCCAGTGCTGCCAGATTAGCCGAACCATGATTTTTGGCAAACTGTTCAACGCGCGCTGGAGTATTGAGCGCACCCGCCGGGATCACAGTTTACGGGTAGACAATGAGAAGCTAACTTCTGTTTCTCAACAAATTTATGAACTTCTATCCCAGGTCAAAGAGATAACCTCTCTGGAGGAACTGCGGGGCTTGGAGGGGGTTGGAGCTTCTGCCTATTTCAGTGTTTTCAACGAAATGATTTTAGGTGATAAAGAGACCTTTTTCTTTCATGGCCGCAGCCGCCGCCCGCCGTTAGATGCTACCAATGCCATGCTTTCCTTTGCTTACAGCCTTTTATCCCACGACTGCGCCTCCGCGTTGGAAAGCGTCGGGCTGGACTCCTATGTGGGTTTTCTCCACCGGGATAGGCCTGGTAGGATTTCTCTGGCACTGGATCTGATGGAGGAGCTGCGTCCCTGTATGGCAGACCGCTTCGTGCTGACACTCATTAACAATCGTCAAGTCAAGGCAACGGACTTCTTGTATATGGAGAGCGGCGCGGTGTTACTGACCGATGATGGGAGAAAGAACTTTTTGAAAAACTGGCAGGAAAAGAAAAAGGAGATGCTGACTCACCCCTATCTGGGGGAAAAGCTTCCTTGGGGAATGATTCCTTATATTCAGGCGCTTCTTTTGGCACGATATCTCCGGGGTGACTTGGACACATACCCGCCCTTTTTATGGAAGTGATCACATGACTTGATTTTCTTCTCACAGCGGTTTCCAAGGGAATAAAACCGCAGGCTATCCTTCTTCGGATCTATGACAGAAGTTTATACACGCCGGTCATAGTTAACGCACC
Source organism: uncultured Eubacteriales bacterium (assembly GCA_948439445.1). Taxonomy (GTDB): domain Bacteria; phylum Bacillota; class Clostridia; order Oscillospirales; family Oscillospiraceae; genus Faecousia. The sequence goes on from CAOJND010000008.1 coordinate 23,610, forward strand.
GCTTAGCAATTTACCAAAGGCATTACGGCCAGCAGTATCCTCTGTGTTCACATCAATAGGTAATTGCGTATTTTGGGACGAAAGTATCCTATAACCCCGAAGATGTGCTGATGATTTCGGTGCGAAGTGCAAGCACACAGGAAATGTCAATAACTTCGCACTGCATTTCATGACCAATCCATAGAGAAAAGACGAAATATATTTGCTGGTAAAAGAGAAAGTAAGGTGATATTTTACAAAACTGTTTGATTGCTGCAAAAATAGGCATACTTTTTGGTTATTTTTGCTGTCGCTCCCCGCACGGGGAGCGTGGATTGAAATTGTGGCTTGCGGATGGCCCTGTCGCTTCCACAGGTCGCTCCCCGCACGGGGAGCGTGGATTGAAATCCGTTACCTGGTGGGCTTGCGCGTCCAGGCCCACGTCGCTCCCCGCACGGGGAGCGTGGATTGAAATAACGCCAAATTGGAAGAATCAACCCACTGTTTCGTCGCTCCCCCCACGGGGAGCGGGGATTGAAAAACTCTCAGCACCATTTAACCGGCTGCGGTGTATTGGCGCT
>CAOJND010000009.1 GCA_948439445.1 uncultured Eubacteriales bacterium
CGTGGTCACCGACGTGAGCGGCAACACGGTGGAATCCGCCGTCGCCACGCTGGGCACGAAATAAGCGTTTGAGACGTTTCTAAATTTCCAGCAAAGCAATACCCAAAAGCAAGCGAGGCGGGCCGAAAGGCCCGCCTCCAGTTTTTTATAGGGAAAAAAGCGCCTGGCCACAAGATGCTTGTCCCATTGAATGGGTGGTTTTTTATGCCTGTTATGAAATCTACGCGCTTTTATTGTAGTTTATTTTAAACAAATCAATCTCAGGTACAATAGTCCAAGTAAAATAGCAAAAAAAGACAGCCCACCGGTTTTGTCCAATATGAAACCAAATGCGTGAATTATGCTTTGCCAGGGCGGTAAAAATCCGTTTTGCCATTGCTAAAATATTGACAGGTTTTGTGTTTTGTGAGATAATGAAACAAAATCTAACAAGAATAAGGGGATAGATTCATGTTCCAATCCAGAACCAATACCTGCGGTGAGCTGCGGCTGGCCGATGCAGGAAAAGAAGTTACCCTGGTGGGCTGGCTGGAAAACACCCGCGAGGTGGGTTCCAACTTCGCGTTCCTGGTGCTGCGGGATTACTATGGCGTCACCCAGATTGTGGTGGAAACGCAGGACATGATGCATACCGTTCGAGGCATCACCAAAGAGTCCACAATTTCTGTCACAGGCGTTGTCCGGGAGCGGGAGAGCAAAAATGCCAAGCTGCCTACGGGCGAGATTGAGGTTGTTCCTTCGTCCATCTCTGTGCTGGGCAAGTGCTACTACAATGCCCTTCCGTTTGAAATTAACAAATCCAAGGACGCTGATGAGAATGCCCGGCTGAAATACCGTTATCTGGATCTGCGTAATCCTGCGGTGAAGAAGAATATTGTTCTCCGGTGCAATGTGGTGTCCGCCCTGCGGCAGGCCATGACGGAACAGGGATTTTTGGAGATCACCACGCCGATTTTGACCAGCTCCTCTCCGGAGGGCGCCCGGGACTACCTGGTGCCCGCCAGAAATCACCCGGGGAAGTTTTACGCGCTGCCCCAGGCGCCGCAACAGTTTAAGCAGCTTCTGATGGCCTCCGGCTTTGACCGGTATTTCCAAATCGCCCCCTGCTTCCGGGACGAGGATGCCAGAGCAGACCGCTCCCCCGGGGAGTTTTATCAGTTGGATATGGAGATGGCGTTTGCCTCTCAGGAGGATGTATTTGCCGTACTGGAGACGATTTTGCCCCCTGTGTTTGCCAAGTTTGGCAAGTACAGCCGGATGCCCAGCACGCCGTTTGTCCGGATTCCCTTTGCCCAGGCCATGGAGCGCTATGGCTCTGACAAACCGGATCTGCGGATCGACCTGGAGGTACGGGATGTGACCGACTTGGTGTGCGACTGCGGCTTTGGACCGTTTGCAGGCGCCGTAGTCAAGGCGGTGGCGGTAGATTCATTTACCCAGACGCGTAAATGGATTGACAAGCTGGTGGCCGACGTGGAGGTTGCCACGGGCAACAAGGCCTGCTGGTTCCGCCTGGATGAGAATGGCGGTCTGGTGGGTGGAATTTCTAAATTCTTGGGCGACTGCAAGGATGCTCTGGTTGATAGATTGGGCCTGAAGCCTGGCAGCTTTGTCTGCCTGGCTGCCGGGAAAAAGACCGCTGCCCAGAAAACCGCCGGGGTGATCCGCAAGCTTTTGGGCACCCGGCTGCCCGGGCATATGGACGAAGCGCAGTATAGCTTCTGCTGGATTGTGGATTTCCCCATGTATGAAATTGGGGAGGAATCCGGCGAGTTGGAGTTCTGCCACAATCCCTTCTCCATGCCCCAGGGCGGCTTGGAGGCGCTGAAGGAGGCCGAAGGCAATCTGGAAAAGGCGTTGTCCATCAACGCTTATCAGTATGATCTGGTGTGTAACGGTGTGGAGCTTAGCTCCGGTGCGGTTCGAAATCATGATCCTGAGATCATGGTCAAAGCGTTCCAGTTGGTGGGCCTGGGGGAGGAGGATGTGAAAGCCAAATTCCCCGCCATGTACAATGCGTTCTGCTACGGTGCGCCGCCCCACGCAGGGATTGCGCCCGGCGTTGACCGGATGGTGATGCTGTTGGCTGGGGAGGATTCTATCCGAGAGGTGATTCCATTCCCCATGAACAAAAACGCCCAGGATTTGATGATGGGCGCGCCCGGTGTGGTGGAGCCGAAGCAGTTGTCTGATGTGCATATTGCCATTGTGCCGGAGGAGTAAATGATATTTTGTCCCCAGCAGAGAAACGCTCCGCTGGGGACATTTTAGTGCCTGGAAAAAGGTGTTTGCAAAACCTGGAATGTGTGGCAACCTTTGTTGTGGAAAAACAAAGGCGATTGATGGGGCAGCAAGAACAGTTCGCCTCGGAATCAGGCGTGCGCAGAATGGATATAGAATGCGGGAATGAATCTGGGTAAGAAAAAGAAAGGTGGCAAACATCTATGGAATACCGCAAACTCCCTCGGGGAGAAGAACAGATCAGTGTGATCGGCATGGGCGCCTCTGTTGTAGGCGAGCAGACGGAACGGGATATTGTGGAAACTGTGCAGGATGCGTTGGATGCCGGGATTAACTATTTTGACATGGCGGGCGGTCATGCCAGTATTTTTCCGGCGTATGGCAAGGCCCTGGAAGGCCGCCGGAAAGCGGTTATGCTACAGTTGCATTTTGGAGCAAATTATGAAACGGGAGAGTATGGCTGGACAACAGACCTGGATACCGTGAAAAAATCTGTGGACTGGCAGTTGGAGAAGCTAAAGACAGACTATATAGATTTTGGCTTTATGCATTGTCTAGACGAGGAAGCGGACCTGCTTGCCTATGAAAAAAATGGGGTGCTTGCTTTTTTGATGGATCTGAAGGTGCAGGGAGTTGTCAAGCACATCGGTCTCTCTACCCATGCGCCGGAGCTTGCAAACAAGGTGCTGGACCAAAATCTGATTGAGATGCTGATGTTCTCCATCAATCCCATGTATGACTATGGACAGGGAGACTATGCGATTGGAACCGACAGTGAGAGACAGAGGCTGTACCGTCGCTGTGAAAAAGAGGGCGTCGGGATCTCTGTTATGAAGCCCTTTAATGCGGGGCAGCTTCTTGATGCAAAACAATCGCCATTTCACAAGGCAATGACCACCACCCAGTGCATCCAGTATGCCCTTGATAAGCCGGGGGTTTTAACGGTGCTGGCAGGTCCGGCCAACCGGGTCCAGCTTCAAGGAATCCTGTCCTACCTGGATGCGACGGCGCAGGAGCGGGACTATTCCATGATCCGCACGCTTACGCCGGATGACTCCGTGGGAAAATGCGTCTATTGCAAGCACTGCCATCCGTGTCCTGCGGGACTGGATATCGGGCTGATCAACAAATATTACGATCTGGCGCTGCAAGGAGACGCCTTGGCAAAAGAGCATTATCTGACCCTTGAAAAAACGGCTGCCGATTGCATAAAGTGCGGTCACTGTAACCACAGGTGTCCGTTCCAGGTGATGCAAATGGAGCGTATGGAGCAGATCCAGGCCTATTTTGGGCAATAAAGCGAGTGCAAAAGATGCCGCCGCGTATGGGGAAGGCCATAGCGGCGGCAGTTTCGTGCTTGATTATGGATTTTTGCTGCTTTGACCAGTGCTTGGCTGCTGGGTTCGCCGGTGTCTGCCAGGGGAAATAAAAGAAAAATTTACAAATGAGCGGATTGATGCTATAATCGTTTTCAGATGAACGGTGTGCAACCGCAGAAGCTTCTAAGGGTGGGATATGGAGCAAGGCCATGAAATGTGATTTGACAAAGGGTAACGTGACAAAAACAATGCTGCTATTTGCCGTGCCAATGATTTTGGGGAACTTGCTTCAGCAGTGCTATACCATTGCCGACACATTGGTGGTGGGAAAATGTGTGGGATCGGACGCGCTGGGCGCGGTCGGTTCTGCTTACACACTGATGACGTTTCTCAATTCCTTGCTCATTGGTCTGTGCATGGGAAGCGGCGCGCTTTTGTCCTATTTGACGGGCATGGGAGACCGGGCTCGCCTCAAGGCCAGCGCCCAGACTGCTTTTGTACTGATCGGCGCTGTCACATTGGCGCTGACGGTGGCGGCACAGTGCTGTTTGCACCCGATTTTGCGGCTTCTGCGGATTCCAGCGGAGTTGTATGAGATGACCCAGGCGTATGTGGCAATTGTGTTTTGGGGAATTCCATTTATTTTTCTGTATAATTACTATGGATTTTTACTTCGGGCAGTGGGAAATTCTGTAGTTCCCCTGTGTTTTTTGGGCGCAGCCTCGGTGCTCAATATTGGACTGGACTTATTTTTCGTATTGGGTTTACGCCTAGGCCTTCGCAGTACGGCGGTGGCCACAGTGTTGGCGCAGGCGGTTTCCGGCGTGGGCCTGGGGCTTTATGTGTGGCGCGCGGAGCCATTTTTTCGTTTTTCTCTCCGGGATTTTTGCCATGGGGAGAAGCCCTTCCGGCAGATTGGGAAATACTCTGCTATGACCTGCGCCCAGCAGTCGGTGATGAATTTTGGCATTTTGTTGGTGCAGAGCTTGGTCAACAGCTTTGGACCTGCCGTGATGGCGGCCTTTGCGGCCGGTGTGAAGGTGGATACCTTTGCCTATATGCCTGCCCAGGAGTTTGGTAATGCGTATTCCATTTTCGTGTCCCAAAACTACGGCGCAGGTCAGTGCCAGCGGGTCAAGCAGGGGACCAAACAGGCGCTTTTGGTGGCTGTCGTATTTTGCGCGGTGATCTCGGGGGTGGTATTTGGCCTGGCCAGTAATCTGATTCAAATTTTTATAGAGGAACTGGAGACCGAAATCATTCAAATTGGGGTGGGCTACTTACGCGTGGAGGGAACATTTTACATTGGCATTGGCGTGCTGTTTCTGCTCTATGGTTACTTTCGAGGGATCAACCGGCCGGGTGTTTCTCTTGCGCTGACGGGGATTTCTCTGGGGATCCGGGTTTTCCTGGCCTATCTACTGTCGGCTGTGCCGGCGATTGGCGTCGCTGGGATATGGTGGGCGATTCCAATTGGCTGGTTTTTGGCCGACGGCGTGGGAATTCTGATGCTTTGCCTGCCGGACCGGCGCAGGCGAAAGCCGCTTTAGCCTTGTCTTATGCTGGCTAAAAGGCCATTTTTTGTACCAATACGGGTCTCAATCAGAAGAAAATTTACCCATGGGGCTTTCTATTTTTCGCAGTTTGGTATATAATAAAGGTACTTTAGCGTGCCAAGAAAGGTGCTTTTACCCAGTTGACCCGGTAGTAGGGGGAGTGTGAAGGGGGCGAGGTCTGCCCTTCGCGTTTAAGAAAGACGGTTTTTCAAGCTTGTATAATTGGAAAAACCGCTGTCAGTTTGCCAAAATACTTTTTGACAAGCTGGCTTATGAGGAAGGAGCCTTGCCATGTTGGAATCTATCACTTTGGCCCCAGGCGTGCGGCTGCGCCATTTGCAGACGCCACGGTTTAAACAGAGCTGTATCAGTATCCAGTTGCTGACGCCCATGGCGCGGCAGACTGCCGCTTTGAACGCGCTGCTACCCAATGTGCTGCTGCGTGGCAGCCAGAATTATCCCGATCTGAGCGCGATTACCCGCCGGATGGATGATTTGTACGGGGCTGCCATCAGTCCCATGACCCGGCGCATCGGAGATATCCAGGTGACTGGCTTTTATGCCGGGTTTATTCAGGACCGGTTTGCCCTGCCTGGGGACAAGGTGCTGGAAAACGTGGTGGATTTTTTGGCGGAACTGCTGTATCACCCTTTGTTGGAGGACGGGGCGTTCCGCCGGGACTATGTGGAAGGCGAGAAGCGCAACCAGATCTATGCCATTGAGGCGGATCTGAACGATAAGCGGATCTATGCCTCTGCCCAATTGCTGCGGGCAATGTGCGCCACAGACAGCTTTGGCGTTCCCCGGATGGGAGAGGTGCCAGACGTGGAAGCCATCACGGCGGATAGCTTGTATGCCTATTATCAGAGGCTGCTGGACACTGCACCAATGGAAATTTGTTATGTGGGCGCCGCCGGAGTAGAGACGGTGACGCAGCTGCTGCGGCCTCTACTGGCGGAAACTCGCATGCCCTTGCCCATTCCGCCGCAGACGCCCTTTCACGACGGAGGCGGCAAGACGGTTACCCAGCAGATGGAGGTGGCCCAGGCCAGGCTCTGTATGGGCTTTACCTGCGAAATTACCAACCAAATGCCGGAATTTGGGGCGATGCAAGTGCTGAATACCCTGTTTGGTGGGGGAATGACCAGCAAACTGTTCCAGAATGTGCGGGAAAAGCTATCTCTTTGCTATGATATCAGCTCGGCCTACTATGGGACAAAGGGCATTATGTTGGTGTCCGCCGGCGTGGATACGGCCAAGCTTGCCCAGGCCAAAGAGGAGATTCTAGCCCAGTTGGCGCTGTGCGCCCAGGGGCAGATCACCCAGGAGGAGCTGACGGCAGCCAAGGCAGTTTTGATCTCAGCTCTGCGGACCACCCCGGATTCCGCCAGCACCCTGGAGGGCTACTATGTGACGTCTGCGCTGAGCGGGCTAAATCTGGATCCTCAGAGGTATGCCGCAATCTTGGAGGCGGTAACGGTAGAGCAGGTTGCGGCTGCGGCCAGAAAGATACGGCTGCATACGGTTTATTGCTTGGAAGGAGGCGAGGCATGAAACGATTTGACTATCCCCGGCTACAGGAGACGCTTTACCGGCAGACCCTGCCCAATGGCCTGACCATCGCGGTGCTGTCGAAACCGGGATATCTGCGAAAAGAGGCCTTCTTTGTCACGGATTTTGGCGCGATCCACCGGCAGTTTCGGCTGGAAGGGCGGCAGTATGACATGCCGGCGGGCATCGCCCACTTTTTGGAGCATAAGCTGTTTGACCTACCAGGGCGGGACGTGTCGGCGGAGTTTGCGGCCCTGGGTGCCAGTACCAACGCTTTTACCAGCTATGATATGACGGCATACTATTTTTCCTGCGTGGACCACTTTGAGCAATGCCTGGCGCTGTTGCTGGAATTTGTATCAACCCCCTATTTCACAGAGGAAAGCGTGGCGAAAGAGCTAGGGATCATTGGCCAGGAGATCGGCATGAATGCGGACAGCGCCGATTCTGTGGTTTTTGAAGATATGGCAAAAGCGCTATACCGGGTCCATGGCATTCGGACGCCGATTTTGGGCACCCGGGAGAGCATTGCGACCATAACCCCGGAGATTTTAACCCTTTGCCATGGCGCCTTTTATACGCCGGGCAATATGATGCTTTGCGTGGCCGGCGATGTGGAGCCGGAACAGGTTGCCGCCTTGGCGCAGAAGATGCTGCCCGCCAAGCCCGCTCCAGTGGGAGAGAAAATTTTACCCATGGAGCCGGATTTGACCTGCGCGACCTCCTTGGTCAGCCGGACTATGGAAGTCTCCAAACCCAACTTCCAATTGGGCTTTAAGAGTGCGCCACCGCCTCGCGGCGAAGCTGGCATCCGGCAGGAAATTTTGGGAGACTTGGCGGCGGAGGCGCTATTTGGAGATACTTCGCCACTGTATCTACGGCTGTATGAGAACGGGTGGATTGACGGTTCTTTCGGCGGCGGATATGAGACAGTGTCCGGCATGGCCATGTTGACCTGCGGCGGCGACAGCGAACATGGAGAGGCTGTCCGGGACGCCATTTTGGAACAGGCGCAAGTTCTGGCGCGGACCGGCATTCCCGAGTCGGATTTTCTTCGGATGAAAAGATCCGCCCTGGGGCGCAAGGTTCGGGAGCTGGACAGCTTTACTGCTACCTGCGTCCGGCTATGCACCTATCAATTCGCTGGGTTTGACTACCTGAAGTTCCCAGAGATTTACGCTTCGGTAACGGCGGAAGAGGCGTCGGCACTTCTGCGGCAGACGGTCAAGCAGGAGCAAAGCGCAATGGCCGTGATCTACCCCAAAAAAGAACAGGAGGTTTCTTGATGTATACCACCATTTCCTTCCCCTCTTTGGGGATTGAACTGAATCCCCCCAGCAGCATGCGACTGGGGCCATTGGAGATCCATTGGTACGGCGTGATTATCGCCGTGGGTCTATTGCTGGCTGTGGTGTATTGTAGCCGCAGGAGCAAGCAATTTGGCATTTCCCAGGACGATCTGCTGGATGGGGTGCTGTGGGTGACGCCTTTTGCCATTGTCTGCGCCAGACTGTATTACTGTGTGTTCCAGTGGAGTAGCTATGCGGACAACCCCATATCCATCCTGTATATCTGGCAGGGCGGTTTGGCCATCTACGGCGGCGTGCTTGGGGCGGTTGTGGGTGTTATCGTGTTCAGCCGGGTAAAGAAGATCAAAATTCCGGCGCTGTTGGATCTGGTCAGCCTGGGCTTTCTCATCGGCCAGAGTATTGGCCGTTGGGGCAATTTCTTTAACCGGGAGGCCTTTGGCGGCGAAACGGCCAGCTTTTTGCGGATGGGCCTTTACAACACCGTGACCCAGACGGTGGAATACCACCATCCCACATTCCTATATGAATCGGTGTGGAATCTGGTGGGGCTGGTTGGATTGCATTTCCTGTCCAAACGGCGGCAGTACGACGGCCAGATCGCGCTGGGCTACGCGGCTTGGTACGGCTTGGGCCGGGCGATGATCGAGGGTCTGCGCACAGACAGTTTGTACATTCCTGGAACGGACCTGCGGGTCAGTCAGCTGCTGGCCATTGCCTCCTTTGCGGCAGCATCGGCGGTGTTGCTGTGGCTGGGAACCAAGCGGCACACGCCGGACAGGCTGTTTGTCAACCAGCGGCAGGTGTTGCAGACGTCTGCGCCAGAGGAGCAGACCGGTGATGACACAGATGCCCAGGGAAGCGCTGATCTATGAGGTCCTATCCGTGGTAGGGGAGATTCCCCCAGGGCGGGTGGCCACCTATGGTCAGATTGCCAGACTCACCGGCCGGGAGAGAGGCGCCCGCCTGGTGGGGCGGATACTCAGCATGGCGGAGCGCTATGGGACATATCCCTGCCACCGGGTGGTGAATCACGCCGGGCGGCTGGCGCCGGGTTGGCCGGAACAGCGGGCGCTTTTGGTAGCGGAGGAAGTTCCCTTCCAAGATGAAACCCATGTGGCGCTGGACCTGTGCCGGTGGGAGTGCTGACCGGCAGGGAGGCGATTGCCATGTACGATACAACTTATTATGACGCTCCGGTGGGCCGGCTTCTGCTCGCCGCCAGGGAGGACGCCCTGGTGGGCCTGTGGATTGAAAACCAGAAGTATTATCCTGCTTTTTCAGAACAGACGTGCCGAGAAAGACCGGAGCAGCCCATTTTGCGCCAGACCCGGCAATGGCTGGACCGGTACTTTGCCGGTGCGTGTCCCACCCCCGAACAGCTTTCCCTGACGCCTGCTGGCAGCGAGTTCCGGAAGCTGGTGTGGAAGCTGCTGTGTGAAATACCCTATGGCCAGGTAACCACCTACGGCGCTTTGACCCGGAAGGTGGCGTCCGCGCTGGGGAGGGAGCATATGTCTGCCCAGGCGGTGGGCGGGGCGGTGGCTCACAATCCGATTTCCATCATCATCCCCTGCCACCGGGTGGTGGGAGCGGATGGGAGCCTGACCGGTTACGCAGGAGGGCTCCAAAATAAACGCAAGCTTTTGGCGCTGGAGGGTGTGAACACGGGCGCGATTTTTTCGCAACGCTCCGGTGTGGCGCCAGAGTAATAGATGCAAAACAGCCGTGGATTTTGAAAGCTTTCAAAATACACGGCTGTTTCAAATTCCATCAAGGTTTTCGGCAAAGCGCCTGTTGTCGATTTTTATCGAGGATGAGGCCTGTGAGCTACAATGTGCCGAGGCTCCGCGCTACAGCGACGCAAGAGAATCCAACCACTGCTTTCCGGCCTGAATCTGCCGCCGGACCTCTTCGGGCGCAGTACCGCCAAAGGAGGTGCGGGTATTGACGCAGGCTTTGATGCTGATATCCCCCAGAGATGCCTTGGTAATCCGGCTGTCAATGCTCTGTAAATCCGCTTCGGTCAGTCCCGCAAAGTCACAGCCCTTTTTCTCGCAGGCCCGTACCATCCGGCCGACGATGGAATGGGCCTCCCGGAAGGGAATTCCCTGCTTGGCAAAGTGATCCGCCGCGTCTGTGGCGTTTAAAAAACCCTTGTCCAACTGCTGGTGAATTTGATCCAAGCGGAATTCGGTTTTATGAAGCATGCCGGCGAAGATATCAATGCAGGCCTTCCAGGTGTCGATGGCATCGAACAGACCCTCTTTGTCCTCCTGGAAGTCCTTGTCATAGGCCAGAGGGGTACCCTTCATCACCGTCAGCAACTGCATCAGGTCCCCATATACGCGCCCGGCCTTGCCGCGCAACAGCTCCGCCATATCGGGGTTCTTTTTTTGCGGCATGATACTGCTGCCGGTGCAGAAGCTGTCGTCAATGGCGATGTAGGAAAACTCCGAGGCATTCCACCAGACGAATTCCTCCGCCCACCGAGAGATGTGCATCATGGAGATGGCGGCGTCGCTGAGAAATTCCAGACTGTAGTCCCGATCCGCCACACTGTCCATGGCATTTTCGGTAGGGGCGGCGAAGCCGAGCTGCTCTGCGGTCTGGAAACGATCGATGGGCATGGCGGTTCCTGCCAGAGCGCAGGAGCCCAGCGGACAGTAGTCCATCCGCCGGTATGTATCCATCAGACGCTCCATGTCCCGCCGGAACATCTGAAAATAGGCCATGAATAAAAAGCCAATGGTGATGGGCTGGGCGTGTTGGGTATGGGTAAAACCAATGGTGATCTCATCGGCGTATTTTTCCGCCTTTTCCAGAATGATGGATTCCAAGGTGCGCAGGCTGTCCAGAATCTGCCGGATCTGCCGCTTTAGATACAGCCGGGCATCCACCTGGCACTGATCGTTCCGGCTTCGGGCAGTATGGAGCTTTTTCCCCACGTCGCCAATCCGGGCAATCAGCCGGGATTCCACCCCCATGTGGATGTCCTCATCCTCAACGGTGAACTGGATTCGGCCCTGGGCAATGTCCTGCCGGATGCTTTCCAAACCGCCAATGATCTGCTCAGCTTCCTCCTGGGTGATGATTCCCTGCTTGCCCAGCATGGTGGCATGGGCGATGCTGCCGTCGATATCCTCTTGATACATTCTTTTATCAAAAAAGATGGATGCGTTGAACTGCTTGACCGTTTCATCCATATCCTTTTCAAAGCGTCCGCTCCATAAGCTAGCCATGCAAAAAAGTCTCCTTTTCCTGTATATTCTCATTTTTTATACACAAACTACGGGATAATATGGGATTATTATACCATTTCTATTGTCCTTGTCAATAGGCGATGGGAGAATATCTCTCAGAGAAGGGTTTTTGCCCCTTTCCAAACAGGGGGATTCGAGAAAAAAGTTAAAAAGCGGCTTGACAGATTTTTCCATTTTTGATAGAATGATTTTAGATTATATAAAATTATTCTAATTCTATGCTTCATTTGGATAGGAGAGCGTATGACTACATACGAAAAGGAGATTTATACCGTCATCCATACTTCTCACGACCATTTGACTGTTGAGCAAATTTTTTTGCAGATTCGGAACAAATACCCACGGATTGTTCTTGCAACGGTATATAATAATGTTAACAGGCTCTGCGATGCGGGGCTGATCCGCCGGATATCTCTGGAAGGAACGCCTGACCGCTATGATTGTGTGGAAAAGCACGATCATCTGGTCTGCAAGCGCTGCGGGCAGTTGGCGGATCTGATCTTTGATGATCTGACTGGCACCCTGCGGGCGGCGGTGGGAGAAGCTTTTTTGTCCTATGATTTGAAAATCTTCTACCTGTGCCCTAACTGTAGAAAAGAACAAGATGGGAATCATTAGAACCTGATCATTTTTTTAGAAAGGATGAAGCGTATGCTGAAAAACAAAACAGCCGTCGTTACAGGCGGCACGCGGGGAATTGGTCTGGCAATTGTGCGCAAGTATCTGGAAAATGGAGCGAACGTGGCCTTGACCGGTTCCCGGCAGGAGACGGTGGAAAAGGCTTTGGCGGATCTGGGCGCATATGAGGGCCGGGTCATGGGCATTTGGCCGGATCTGTGCGATCCGGAGGCGGTAGCCGACGCGTTTGCCAGCGTAAAGGAGCGCTTTGGTTCTTTGGATATTCTGGCAAACAACGCCGGCATTTCCTCCCGTACCAGCCTCTATGACTATACGCTGGAGGAGTTCTCTAAAATTTTAGATATCAACGTGAAGGCGGTCTTTGTCTGTTCTCAGGCGGCGGCCCGGATGATGAAAGCCCAGGGGGGCGGTGTCATCATCAACACCAGCTCCATGGTTGCCGAGTATGGTCAGAGCGCTGGCTGCGGCTACCCCGCAACGAAATTTGCTGTGAACGGCCTAACCAGATCCCTGGCCCGGGAGCTGGCCAAGGACCAGATTCGTGTCAACGCCGTTGCCCCTGGCGTCACCAAGACGGACATGGTGGCGGCGCTGCCTGCAGATATGGTTGCGCGTATCTCCGCCGGGATTCCGCTGGGACGGGTGGGCGAACCGATGGATATTGCCAACGCCTTTTTATTCTTGGCCAGCGACCAGGCTTCCTATGTCACTGGCGTCACGCTGCGGGTGGATGGCGCAGCCATGGTATGAGGAAAGCGCAATGGATTTCAAGACCATGTATCATCTGACCTACGGTCTATTCGTCCTCACCGCCACCGACGGCAGGAGGGACAGCGGCTGTATCATCAATACGGCGGGGCAGGTGACCAGCCAGCCGAACCGCATTAGCATCACCGTGAATAAGGCCAATTTTACCCACGATATGGTGGTGAAAACCGGGAAATTTAACGTGTCCATCCTGAGCGAAGAGGCCAAATTTGAGACATTTCAGCACTTTGGGTTTCAATCAGGCCGGGATGTGGACAAATTTTTCGGTTATACGGATTGCAAGCGCAGCGCCAATGGATGCTACTATATTACGGCGGGAACCAACGGCTATATCAGCGCCACGGTTGAGCAGTCTATTGACCTGGGAAGTCACACCCTGTTCATCGCCTCAGTGGAGGATATGGCGGTTCTTTCTGAAGTCCCCTCGGCCAGCTACGCCTACTATCATTCCTCCATCAAGCCCAAACCCGATGAGCCTGCCGCTGGAAAGACGGTATGGCGCTGTACGGTGTGCGGCTATGTATACGAAGGGGAGACGCTGCCGGCGGACTTTATCTGTCCGCTGTGCAAGCACCCCGCATCCGACTTTGAGAAGGTGACGCTGTAAAACTGCGTCGATCATTACATGAAAGGATGGTTCTGATTTATGAGTAAATACGCTGGTACACAGACCGAAAAGAATCTGGTTGCGGCTTTTGCCGGAGAATCCCAGGCCCGGAACAAGTATACCTACTTTGCCTCTAAGGCCAAGAAGGAGGGCTATGAGCAGATCGCTGCCCTGTTCCTGAAAACCGCCGACAATGAGAAAGAGCATGCCAAAATGTGGTTTAAGGAGCTTAACGGTATTGGCTCCACGGCCGAGAACCTGGGCGCTGCTGCCGACGGGGAGAACTACGAGTGGACGGATATGTACGCCGGGTTTGCCGAGACGGCCCAACAAGAGGGTTTCCCGGAGCTGGCTGCGAAATTCCGTATGGTTGCTGCCATCGAGAAGCAGCACGAGGAGCGCTATCGCGCGCTGCTGCGGAATGTGGAGATCCAGGAGGTCTTCCAAAAGAGCGAGGTCAAAGTGTGGGAGTGCCGGAACTGTGGCCACATTGTTGTGGGAGAAAAAGCCCCGGAGATCTGCCCTGTCTGTGCGCATCCCCAGGCATACTTTGAAATTCACGCGGAGAATTATTGATCTGCCCTTACAAATGAAATAGGAGCAAAAAGAAGACCGGGCCGGGTTGAACCGGGCCGGCCTTCTTATGCAGCGAGTTGATTATGGAGGATAGGCAATGCAATTACAGGTCATACAGGGAATCTTTCTTCCCTTCCTGGGGACGGCTTTCGGCGCGGCCTGCGTCTTTATCATGCGCGGTGCGCTGCACACAGGTGTACAGCGGGCTTTGACCGGCTTTGCGGCAGGGGTGATGGTAGCAGCGTCCGTGTGGAGCCTGTTGGTTCCCGCCATGGAACAGGCGGTGGATCTGGGGAAGTGGGCGTTTGTCCCGGCAGTGGTGGGATTTTGGTTGGGGATATTGTTCCTGCTGGTGCTGGACCGTACCATTCCCCACCTGCACCAGAACAGTGATGTGCCGGAGGGGCCCCGCGCCAAGCTAAAGCGAAATACCATGCTGGTGCTGGCAGTTACGCTGCACAATATCCCGGAGGGTATGGCGGTGGGTGTGGTGCTGGCGGGCTGGATGGCCGGAAATGAGAGCATTACCATTGCCGGCGCGTTGGCGTTGTCCATTGGCATCGCCATTCAGAACTTCCCAGAGGGGGCAATTATCTCTATGCCCCTTCGATCGGAGGGAATGGGAAAGGGAAGGGCCTTCCTCTATGGCATTCTTTCCGGTGTGGTGGAGCCGGTTGCGGCCTTGCTGACCCTTTGTGCAGCAGGGGTAATCCTTCCAGCCCTGCCCTACCTGCTTAGCTTTGCGGCAGGTGCGATGATCTATGTGGTGGTGGAGGAGTTGGTTCCAGA
This sequence comes from uncultured Eubacteriales bacterium, assembly GCA_948439445.1. Taxonomy (GTDB): domain Bacteria; phylum Bacillota; class Clostridia; order Oscillospirales; family Oscillospiraceae; genus Faecousia. The sequence continues at coordinate 14,617 of CAOJND010000009.1, forward strand.
GTCATCCGCCGGCGCGCATTCCAATCTGGGAACGTTGTCTTTTGCGGCGGGTTTTGCTGTCATGATGGCGCTGGATGTGGCATTGGGATAGCACTGTATTGCAGGGTAGTCCAGCACAGAACCGATCTAAAATATGGATATGGGAAGACCCGGCTTTGCACTAAGCAAAGCCGGGTTTTATCAGTCCATCAGTGTTCCTGTATACTATGTAATATATGGTGTATCTCTTTGGACATGAAATGTAAATTTTTTAGAATGAACGTTGCCTTTTCCTCAAATGAGCGATGCACACAGTCCCAAAGGGCATCCATATTGCGACCATGGGAGTCAGGTAAATCGAACGTATTTTTCGAATATTCGTGCACTTTTCAGAATCATTTCATCCTGTCAAATCAAATAATCCGACCAATCCTCGTCTTTATCATCAATACAGCGCACAGTTACGGTAATATCTCCGTATTGCTGCTGTGCGCGTTGAAAGATGGTGCATATTTTGTCAACATACTCCGTGAATATATCGTTTTGTCCAAACGGAATGTTTTTGAATTTAAGTGGGCGGATGATTGTAAAATCATCTCCTTTATAGGGCATAGCGGTAAGAATATCCCATAAAGCGCTGAGATTTTCTCCAAAATCCTCGTCCCAATCCATTTTTGTTCGCATCTCTCTATACAATTCCGGAATATACTTGCAGGATGTAAAATCAAGTGTTACAGCAATTCTCTCGTCCATCATAAACCTCCGATTATAATTTCATAAAACGTTAGATAATGGTCGTATGTGACAAAAAGCAGGCCGTCATTGGAATACAGAATTCGATGTCCGTTGCGACGGCCTTCATAGTAATTAATATCCGCTTCGTACCAGATGCGTCCGGGAGCAGAGGGTAAATGGCCATTATCATTGTTATATATGCCTTTTGAATACATTCTTCCAGGCGCAAATCTTTGGGGGGACTTTCCATTTTTCCATCCAAGCCCCCGCAACTCAGAATCCGAAATATAATAATGAGGAAGATTACCATAGCATGCCAGCCAGTAATCCGCGCCATTTTCTCCGTCTTTTGTAGCGTTGCCTGGCACAATGGCATTCATTGGTAGTATAGCACAGCGGCAATTATCATGCAATGGCGGTTCAAATTCTGGAATTTCATCTTTTGCGTAAATTTTACCGTGATGGCTTAGACAGTTTACACACAACTTTGGATCAAGGATTGCTCGCCAGTATTTCCAGATGGTGCTTTGTATTGCTTCGGGAATAAACACATCCAGCAGGCCTTTGCATACGTCCGTATCTCCAGATAACTGGTCCAGAAGATACCCACAAGTTTTCTTAATATACATTGTATTCCTCCTATTAGTAAAATGTCTTTCTACTAATAGGTTGCAAACGGCTAAAAGTTACATATTTTCATGCAACAAAAGTTGAAGTATTCCGAAAGATACACCACTGGTCGGAGTATAACTAAATGTTACGTAATGGTCATAGGTTACAGAAGGTAGTCCGTCATAGGAATAGAGCATCCGGCAAGGAATTATTCCTGTCAAATCAAATAATCTGATCAATCCTCGTCTTTATTATCAATACAGCGCACAGTTACGGTAATATCTCCGTATTGCTGCTGTGCGCGCTGAAAGATGGTGCATATTTTGTCAACATACTCCGTGAATATATCGTTTTGTCCAAACGGAATGTTTTTGAATTTAAGTGGGCGGATGATTGTAAAATCATCTCCTTTATAGGGCATAGCGGTAAGAATATCCCATAAAGCGCTGAGATTTTCTCCAAAATCCTCATCCCAATCCATTTTTGTTCGCATCTCTCTATACAAGTCCGGAATATACTTGCAGGACGTAAAATCAAGTGTTACAGCAATTCTCTCCTCCATCATGAACCTCCAATTATAACTTCATATAACGTTGGATAAAGGTCGTATGTGATAAATAGCAGCTGTTATAAAATGCAGGAAATATAAAAAGAAAAATCAAAGTATCCCACAGGATACTCCAATGGTCTGCGTGTAATTATAGGATCTGAAAAACCAGTCATATCAATGGTTTTAGCGCAGTAAACTAGGTAATTTGTGCTTGCAATTTTCAAACACATCACCGCACATAAAAAATCGGTGAGTCCCATAAGGACTCACCGATGGTCCGAGTGACTGGATTCGAACCAGCGGCCTCTTGAACCCCATTCAAGCGCGATACCAAACTTCGCCACACCCGGATAGATATGATTACCACGGCCACACTTCAACCGCTTGCTTATCATAGCACATCTGATGTAAAAATGCAAGTAATTTTTTCAAATTTCTCAATTTTTTTGGCGGACAGCCATGGGGATGAAGCGTAGGCTACTGGTTTAATTTAACAGGAAATTTTAAATCTTAATAATTAATTATTGACTTTCGATAATCCGCATGGTAAAATCATCCATATGGAGGTGGTGACTTGAAAACAAAACTAAAATCAGCCCGGGCGACCCTTTGGGCTATTCGGACGGTGGGCTTGATTTTGGCAATTCTGCTGTTTGCCATGCCAGAGCTGCTGCGGCTGTATGCCGAATACCGGTTTTTGGACCCCAGGGCCTTCCGGGCGGTGCTGGTGGCTTTCTATTGCTGCGCCGCAGTGACCGGTGTGGCGCTGCTGCGCATGGACCGTCTGATTCGGAACATCCTGAAGGGTCAGGTTTTTATCCAGGACAATGTGGCGTTAATTCGGCAGGTGCGTTGGTGCTGCTGCTGCGTCAGCCTGATCTGCGTTCCTGCGGCGGTGCTGTACGCGCCTCTGCTTTTTGTGGTGGTAATTATGGGGTTTTTGTGTCTGGCGGTCAGTGTCACCGCCGATGTGATGGATGCCGCAGTAAAGCTGCGGGAAGAAAGCGACCTGACGGTATAAGATGGAGGACGTATGGCGATTGTAGTCAATTTGGATGTGATGCTTGCCAAGCGGAAAATGACCTCTTTGGAGCTGTCGGAACGGATTGGCCTTACCCCGGCTAACCTGTCGATCTTGAAAACTGGAAAGGCGAAGGCGGTGCGGCTAAGTACCATAAACGCGATTTGCCGGGAGCTGCACTGCCAGCCCGGTGACCTATTGGAATATGTGGGGGAGGATGCATGATGGACGAGATGAGCAATCAATCGGGAAGAAACCGATTTATTTATCCAGCCAATCGAAAAGAACGCCGATTTGGGATAGCGATGATCGCCGGTGCTATGTTCACGGCAAACAGTATACTTACCTGCGGTTATGATTTGGGCTTTGCGGTAGGCGTGATTTGGATTCTGCTGTGGAGTATGGGTTATTTGCTGACCACCGGCGGAAAACTGACCAAATACCGGGCGACTTGTCTAGTGCTGTCTGTGGCAATTGCAGGATCCTTTCTGCGCTCCGACGATGGAGTGGTGAAATTCTTTATGTTGCTATTTTTGCTGATAGGTAGCAATTTGACGCTCTGCCTGACGGCGGAGCAAAACCTGCGCCAGCCGGAACAGGCGGACTCCTTGCTGGACGCACCGAGGGCGATGTTTGTCTTTGGTTGGGGACGGCTAACTCCCGCGATTCGGGGGCTGAGTCAGCTCATTGCGCCGGCGGAAAAGAAGAACAAAGGAAGCGTTTTGCTGGGCGTTATACTGGCGGGCATGGTGCTGGCGGTGCTGGTGCCGCTGCTGATTTCCGCCGACGCGGCCTTTGAGGGCTTGATGTCATTTTTGCCCAAGATAAGATTTCAGTCGGATGAGCTGGTAGGTACCTTGCTGGTAGGCGGCTGGATGAGTCTGATTTTGTATACCCGGGGCGTAGCCCTGCGCCACGCGAAAAAAGAAGAGGCTATCCCAAAACAGCGCAGCGGAATTTTGAATCGACTGACAATCAATATTGTACTGACAGCAGTGGTTGGGGTTTATGTGGTGTATTTGGTAAGCCAGCTTGTCTATCTCCTTGGGGGCTTTGCCGGACTGCTGCCGCAGGGCTTTACTGCTGCGGAATATGCCAGAAGAGGTTTTTTTGAAATGTTCCTGCTGTGCGCCATCAATCTAACACTGATTATTTTGGCTGTTCGGCTGGAGCGGCGGGAGGAAGGTCCGTCCCGCTTTACCAAGCTGCTGAGCCTGTGTATTGGCATCTTCTCCCTGTTTTTGGTGGTTTCTGCCAGTGCCCGCATGGGGTTGTACATTCGGCAATTCGGTCTGACCAAACTGCGGGTGCTGACCGAGGTAATTATGCTCTGGCTGGGAATCACCACGGTGATAATTTGCGTGTGGCGGTATATTCCCAAGCTGCCCTATATGAAAATTGTACTGGTGGCGGCGCTGTTGTTGGGTGCAGTTGTGTCCTGGGTGGACGTGGATACCCAGGTAGCCAGATACAATGTAAACGCCTATCTGTCTGGCCAATTGTCAGAGGTGGATGTGGAGCATTTGCACTATCTGTCCGCCGGAGCGGTCCCCTATCTGGCGGAGCTGTTGGACGCGCCGGATCCAGAGGTAGCGGAAGAGGCCAAAACCGCTTTAAGAGATCTGGCCCGCTACCAATATGGGGTTACGCAAATAGAAGACGATGACCAGGAGGAGAAATACTGGGCGGATGTGCTGTGGCAGGAGGGGAAGGACTTGCGGGGTTGGAATTTCGCCAGCGCCCAGGCCCGGGAACTGCTTCGCCAGCTGACCCAGGAGGGTAGGCTTCGCATTTCTTAAAACAAAGCGTCCCGGCGTCTGGCTTTGGCCTGACGCTGGGACGCGGTATTTATGCAGGGAGAAAAGACAGAAGAATCTCTGGAATTTCCGATATGGTAACCCAGATGGGCGTAAAGCCATAGTCGGCCCAGTAGCGCTCTTTGGAGTCCAGGATATCGTCCAGCAGGTTTCTGGCTTCCTCCGCCACTTGTTCTGGGGAATAGCTGGGGGTGGATTTATGCCGGTAGCGGCAGATGCTTTGGTAGATGTCCTTATACATGGGGTCAATGGTGACAATAATGTAATGCTGCTGTCTATGCGCAGGTGCGGCGCCACGCTGCCGCAGGATCCGGCGGAAGTTGTAATCGTCTCCGGAGAAGCCTACAAAGACGCAGGGTCCATAGTTGAGATAGTAGGACTGCACGCTGTTAGACCAGTTGTAGGAGCCGTATTTTTCCACATCAAAATAGCTGTCCTCAGACAGAATGATATCGTCTGACAGGCGTCCGAAAGTATCGAAATCCTCGCAGGTAGATCTGGGAATGCAGCCGTGCAGGTGAAATACCTGGCGCGACGCAGTGGGCTTTTCGGTCATGTGCTCTACATGGGTGGCAAGCTCTTCGGAGTCCAGATCAAAGACTCCCACCAGATATTCCTGTAACAGGGTGTCATAGTTATAGGTCATGGCCCGGCGAAAGCCTTTTTCATGCCACAGCAGGTAGGCCGCTGCCGCCAGGGTATTTTCTTTTGCAAGCGCGTCGAAAGCACTGCCAGGGTGTGCATTTAGAAACTTCTCCGGGGACGTGCTGTCCTCAATCATAGGGGCGATAATGGATTGGAGAATTTTGGCGTCCCGTTGTGGGCTGTTGGCTTCTGGCTGACTGTTCTCCAATACCTTAATAATGTACTGCGCTGATTCCAGAGGATTGACATCGGAGAGGAGCGATAGATTCCCGTTCATCATGGCCTGGTGCAGCCCGGCACGACGATGAAGGTCTGCGCTGACTTTTTCCTTAGAGGTGACGGCGTACAAGGCGGAACCCAGCATTTTGGAGACCAGCTTGGGCCAGTTGGGCATCCCGGCGGGAATGCTGACGCCTGCGCCGGTGACCAGGGTCATGGCGTCCTGTTTCTTTTGCAGATTGGCTTGTATGTCTTTGCAGAATTTTTCCCGCCTACCAAGCCGCTTTGGCAGCAGCATTTCTTTGCCTAGGAGCGTATTCCCTTTAAAATCGCAGGCCCAGCCGCTGCAAATCGAATCATTTGGAGAAGGTATACGGGTGCAGGTTATGGACATAGGCTTGCCTCCTTTTTATCTGGTATGTCTAGTGCTTCCAACATTTTTACCACAGCCTGCGGCCCCCTCTCCTTTTGTGGCAGGCACAGCTTTTGAAACAGGGATCGATAGATAGAAAAATCGGACTTGGCCCACGGGGTGTCCTCGCAATCCTTTAAGTAATCATTTAGCGCCTGGCGAAGCTTGGCGTGTTCCGGACGGTTGTAATCGGCAAAAAGCTGATCGATTCGATCGGCTAACGCATTGGCCATAGCTGGACGAATTGTAGAACCATGAGGCTGTAGACAAGTGACCGCATCTTGTAAAGCCTCTCTGGGCGCCTGGGAGACGCCCAGGCGCGTCAGCGTGGTGGGGATCCGGAAAACGTTGACAAAAGAATGCGGGACCGCTTCGTCTATGCTGCTGCTTTCCCCCAGAAAGCCCAGCAGATACTGGATGGGGCTGGCGCCCAGAATGGTGCAGGCGGCATAATCGGCAAAGGACTCGTTGAAGATATCCAAAATGTCCTTCACCTGCTGGGGGATGGAGAATTGTAGCTTCTGGGACCCCGGGGTGGTGATAAATTCGATTTCTGCCCGCAGATAGGGTGCGGCATTCGCAGAGCGGCGCAAGACGTCTAGCTCTGTGCGCATCAGGTGGCAAGGGGAATATGGCGTAGAAAATTGCGCTTTCCAAGCCTTGGCGCAATCGTCATAGAAAGCCTGGCGGTAGATAAGCGTCCAATCAAATAGCTCCTCCTGAAAAAAGGGCGATTTCAGTACAGCGGGGAGCATCTCTTTCAGCCAGCGCGCAATACTACGGGACATCTCCAGCAGAGGCTGATCTTGGCGGTAATGATGCAAAAACATGTCCCATTCGCGCTTTAGGCGGTCGGCCAACACCTCTGAGACATCCTGAGCAAGCTGGGTTTGCCGGATTGCCAGGGCGCTGGCTGCGGCCTCCCTAAACGCATCACCCTTGGATGCGTCCGTATAGTTGGCTTGTAGCAGAATTCTTTGATCCATATCCGCCTGAACTGGTTCCACCAATAGAGCCTCTGCCAGTTTTTGCCCGGCCTGAACGGACAAAAATTCCTGTATATGCTTCGCCCGGGAGCCGCGCTGCCGGTCCCCGCAGAAATGCATGGTTTCGTGGGTTAGCCGCAGCAGGGTGGACCCGCAGTCGAACAGACCAACCTCCGACACCTGCATGACAAAGGGCAGGTGCTCTTGCAGCGATTTCCCATCGGCCGCAACCTCTGGCGCTAGAGAGTAAAACATCCGGTTGGTCAGGGTTCGCTCGCAGCCGCCGCAGGTCAGCAAAAGGCCATGTTTGGACTGGGTGCCAGAGAGAATTTTGTCGGAAAGGGCGTTGACGATCCGATTAAAGCTCAAAAGCAGCATGGTAGCGGAGCCGACGGAGGGGTGGTTGTACTGCTCCGTCTCCATGGAGAAGCAGTCGGAGCGGGTTAGATCCGCCACATAGCCGCCCACCCGGCTTCGGAAAAGCTCCAGTGTTTTTTGGGTTTCATTCCAGAAGCCTGCCTGAAGCTGTGAATTTTTGCGAATTATGCTGGTCAGATCTTCCATGCAGGCGTTGAAAGCGGTCAGCAACGGCTCTAGCACCTGGTACAGATCCTGACTGTGTGGACGCTGGCAGATATCGGCCAGGCTGTGGGCGGTTTCCAAAAGCGCATTGGCCTGGCGCAGATTTCGCCCGGCATCCTCAAGTGCGTGTCGATAGTTTGTCAGGGTGTCAAACAATGTGTCTAGAATCGGACATTTTGAATCGAGTGAATGCATTACCGCAGGGGATGCCGGGTCGCCCACTGTCCGTTGAAGTCTGGATTTGGAGGATAGGAGCATGCGCTGCAAATCTTGGGACATGCTACTAGCCGGCTTGCTGCGAACACACAGCGTCAGCTTTAGCAGTTTGGCAGAGGCGTCCGGCGAGTGGGCGGACAGCAGGCAGTCGGCGGAATCGTTGATTTCAAATACCTGAAGATCAATATCGGGGAATTTATGCTCTGGTATCGTATCATCTAGAAACTGCTTGACATTTTCCGGCGTATAGCCTGGTTTCAACGTCAGCCGGGAGGAGAGCAGAACACCTGCGGGGAACAAGTTGCCGGAAACCTGTTGGGCTTTTCCAAAATACGCGGGGATACTGTAGTCTGTGGAGAGGATGGGATAGTCAGCGTCTGTGACCTCCCGGTGCAGCTGGGACGTTACCTGCAAGCACATATTCCAGGAATTTTCTGCAAACAAAATACAAAAATCGGAGTAGCCCAGGGTTGGAAAAACGCAGCAGTGGGCGGCTTGCAGCTTTTCTTGCGAGAAGGTTCTGAAAAGGCGCTGGGCCAGATCGAAAAGCAACTGGCCAAAAAGACCGCCGCCATTTGGGTTTTTATACGAATTCGTCAGGTTGATCAGTACCGCGCAGACGCATGGAAAATTCGAGACGAGTTGTTGGGAATCTTCCTTCCAATCCTGATAGCATATGCCGTATGGTTCTATTTTTGATTGCACAGCGTCACTGGGAAAGCACAGCTTCATAAAAAAGTCTTTGCCATTATTGCCGTCATGCAGGCCAACCGGGGAAAAGCCATACCAGTTAGGGATAGGCTTGATCTGCATATCATTATAGTAGCCGACGATCATGCCGGCGCCATCGGCTCTGTATGTATTATTTTTCTGAATCGATACCAACAGACCTGCCAGGGAATCAGGCATACGCACACCTCTCTCTAATTGTAAAATGAACCGAAAAATACCGCCTGATCCTGCGGCTGCATATCAGGCGGCAAAAATGCGCAAAAATCTCCTATTTACTTGTTTCGTCCCGATGCATGAAAGGACATAGGCTTTGGCATTCCAATATGATCTGCCATGGAACGCACTTGGTTGCAAGGCAGTTTGTTGTTCTTTACCATCTTCCAATCATTGTGGGAGACGCCATAAAAGCTGGAAACGTGATTTTCCTCGGAGGTATATCCATCCATTTCCTCATAAACACTGGAGGCGTCATGTTCCTCCGGATTATATTGATACGATTTCCATAGCTTCATACAAAAGCCTCCATGTCTTCTCAGGAGGCAAATTTCTTGCGAAATAGCACCAAGAGAAGGAACTGCCACTCAGAAGAGTAGCTCTGTTATTCTAACATGGACAAAAGGCTTTGTCAATAGAAAAATGTCATTTTTTATGGATTTTTTAAGGAGGCCAAAACAGGCAAATTTGTGTAAAAACAAAAGAAATATAGAGAAAATTCGGCGTCCTCCGCAGTGGCATCACGCCCGGAGAACGCCGGTTTTTCACACTTTTACAACCCGTACCATATTCCAGGACAGCGGCGGCAGGCGGAAGGACACGCCCTGCGCAGTGATTTCGCAGGGCAGTTCCTTGGTCTGGCA
>CAOJND010000010.1 GCA_948439445.1 uncultured Eubacteriales bacterium
CTGCATATTGCAGCAAATCCAACCCCATTACCACTACCAACGCTCGCAGCCGAAGACAATAGCCACAGCCCTGGTCCTCCATCCACCTAGGCGCGCGGGTGATATAGGCGTGGACGCCACCCTGCTGTAAAATCCTCTCTCCCCGCTGCGCCAGCGTCACGGAGCGAAAGGTTACCAAATAATGTTTCATATGACAAAACCTCCCGGACTAACCTATGCCCGAGAGGTCAAAATCGTGCGTTTTACCGTTCTTCCAGCAGACAGACTGCATGGCAGGCCATACCGGAGCCATCTCCTGTAAAACCCAGCCCTTCCTCTGTGGTGGCTTTGATGTTAATCCGGCCCGGGTCCGTATGCAGCGCAGCTGCCAGGTTGGCTGTCATCTGGAAGATGTAGGGCCGCAGCTTGGGCTGTTGCGCGATCATGGTCACATCCAGATTTCCCAGGCGATATCCTGCCTGCTCCAGTAGCGCCGCCACATGCTCCAATAGGCGCATGGAACAGATCCCCTTGTAGGCTGGGTCCGAATCTGGAAAATGCTTCCCAATGTCCCCCAGAGCCGCCGCCCCCAACAGGCTGTCCATCACCGCGTGTACCAGCACATCCGCATCCGAATGGCCATCCAATCCCAGATCAAACGGAATATTGACCCCACCCAGCACCAGTGCCCGGCCCGGGACCAACCGGTGCACATCGTATCCGTGTCCAATTCTCATGACAATTCCTCCAATAAAAGCTTCGCAATGGCCAGATCCAGCGGCGTCGTCACCTTCAGATTTTTCTCGTCCCCGGCTACAAGCTTCACAGACATGCCAAGCCGTTCCACAGCAGCGCAGTCGTCAGTCAGCAAAACACCGTCTTTGCGCGCCTGTAGCAACGCCCCGCGGAGCAAATCATAGTCAAACACCTGAGGCGTCTGCACCGCCCGGAGCTCGTCCCGGTTTAACGTCATCTTTACCAGACCGCTCTGCGCCTGTTTGATGGTATCCTTTACCGGCACCGCCGGGGCGGCGGCACTGTAGGTATGGGCCGCCCGAACCACCCGGTCGATGAGCTGCTCTGTCACCAGAGGCCTGGCCCCATCGTGAACTGCCGCCAGCTCCATGTCATCTGAAAGCGCGTTTAGTCCAAGAAATACCGACGCCTGCCGGCTGTCCCCGCCGGATACCACGGCGCGCAGTTTTTCCATACCGCTGCATAGATCCCGGATGGGTACAATCCGCTCTGGCCGGGTCACCACCACGATCTCCCGGATGGCGTCGCACTGCTGAAACGCTCGAACAGTCCGCACAATCATCGGTTCGCCGCCAAGCTCCGCCATAATCTTGTCAATGCCTTCCATGCGAGAGGCGGTCCCCGCCGCCACAATGACCGCACCGCACCGGCGAAGGGGCAGCAGCTTTCTACCCGCGTTGGTCAATTTGGAAATGTCCATTTCTACAGCTCCATTACCAGTTTTTTAAAGAATTTCCCACGAACCATAAAGTTTTTAAATTGGTCGAAGGCCGCGCTGGCCGGAGACAGCAGCACCACATCCCCTGGCTGGGCCAGTTCTGCGGCCGTATGCACCGCCTGAGTAAAGTCCTCCTGCTCCACAATTTCCGGATGGCCGGGCCGGTATTGGGGCGCGGCAACCACCGCCTGCCGGATCTTTTCCGCCGTGGCGCCATTGAGCACCAGCGTTTTCACATGGGCGCAGATCTCTGGCCCTAGAATGTCGTAGGGAATGTGCTTATCATAGCCCCCAGCGATGAGTATGACCGGCTGTGCAAAGCTACGCAGGCCAGCGATGGTGCGGCTGGGAGACGAAGCGATGGAGTCATTGTAAAACCGAACGCCATCTTTTTCCCGCACCAGCTCGATCCGATGCTCCACACCACGGAATGTTCTTGCCACCTGCACAATCGCTTCAACCGGCACCAGATCCTCCACTGCCGCAATGGCCGCCATATAGTTTTCCACATTGTGAATCCCAGGCAGCAGAATATCCGCCTGCTCCATGAGCTTTTCCATGCTCCCGTCTTTGATCCGGTAGATGCCTCCATCCTCCAAAAACACGCCGGTATCCGGCCGGTGGGCTCGGGAGAACCATGTCACCTGGGACATAGCATGCGTCGCAAAATTTCTGGTCAACTGGTTGTCCAAATTTAAAACTAGCCGGTCCTGTGGCCGCTGCCCCAGGAATATCTGGGCCTTGGCCCGGACGTATTCCTCCATATTCTTGTGTACATCCAAATGGTTCGGCGCCAGATTGGTCACCACCGCAACCTTGGGACGGCAGTTCATGTACATCAACTGGAAGGAACTGAGCTCCACCACCGCCACATGTTCTGGCAACATCTGCTCCACCTGGGGTAGCAGCGGCGCGCCGATATTTCCGCCTAACCACACGGTCTTTCCGGCGGCTTTCAGCATCTGGGCAATCAGCGTTGTGGTGGTGGTTTTGCCATCAGAACCGGTTACCGCCAAAATCGGACAGGGGCAGCAGGCAAAAAACACCTCCATCTCCGAGGTGATCACCGCGCCCCGCTGCCGTAGCCTGGCCAGCGCCGGATCATCCGGGTGCAGTCCCGGCGTTCGGAATACCACATCCGCTTCCAAGTCCTCTAAATAGTCCGGACCCACTCGCAGCTCCAGGCCCCGTTCCTCCAGCGCCAGCACCTCCTGTTCCAGCGCCTCCCGGGGTGTCCGGTCACAGCCCAATACCCGGCAGCCCTTCTCCAGAAGCAGCCGTACCAATGGCCGGTTGCTGACCCCCAACCCCAGCACCGCCAGGCGCTGGGGTTTCCACTGCTGTATCTTCTCCTCCAGCGGTTCATTTCTCATGCTTGTATGCCCACCTTTCCCCATAGTCTTTGGGTATAGTATAGCCTGTTTTCCACCGGTTTGCAATCCGAAAATTGCCCTTGCATTCATATTGACCAGATGGTATAATTTTATTGTGTATATAGAAATTGGTATTCCTTTTCTCGGAGGTTTTTATGTCGATTCAGACAGATCACCCCTGCATCAAAAAATGGCTGCCCACGATGGTGTTTTTGCTGTGCGTGATCCAGCCTTTGATGGATGTCGCCTCGTTTTTCTTGGTGCGGCAGGAGCTTTCCACCTGGCCAACCATGCTCCTGCGAACCACTGTCTTACTTTTTACCGTCTTATGCGGTTTCCTGATTACCCGCCGGCGCGGAATTTACATCTCCGTTTTTCTCGTTTTGGGAGGATTTACGCTGCTGCATTGCCTGGCCTGTATCCAGGTGGGGTATTCCCAGATTGTGGAGGATCTGGGAAATCTTCTGCGGATCTTTTCTTTTCCCCTGACTGCGCTGGTTTTCCTCACCTTCCTCCGGGCAGACCGCCAGGTATATCCGGCTGTGTGCCGGGGACTGGGCTGGAGCTTTGGGCTTATCGTATGGATTGTGCTGCTCAGTGTCGTCACCGGGACAGACCCGCATACTTATGATTCCGGCAATGGGATCTGCGGCTGGTTTTTCTCTGGCAATTCTCAAAGCGCTATTTTGAGTATGCTCTCGCCCATTGTGATTTGGCAAGGCATTCAGAAAAGCGAACGCCGTCTGCTGCCGGTACTTTTGCTGGCAGGCGCCTCCTTTGCGCTGCTCTTTCTTTTGGGCACCAGGCTGGCCTATGCCGCCATTGCCGCCATTGGGATCTGCTTTTTCCTGGGGCTACTGTTGCTGGATCACAGGCGGTATGCCCGGCAGGGATGCGTGGTGCTGGCCACCGCTATCCTCTTTCTGGCCGCCTATCCCCTTTCCCCAATGGTATCTCAGCAGGCCAGGCACGCAGGGATCGTGCAGGAGCGTCAAGCCATACTAGAAGAGCTGTACGCACAGAATTTAGATGCCCAAGGGGAAGACGCCGCATACCAGGCGGTCTACGAAGAATTTGCTCCAGAGCTGATCCACCGCTTTGGCACCGCCACCATCCGGCGGGCCTATCAGGATTCTCTGGACTATGCCACCCTCTCCGGCGTGCGGCAGCAAAAGCTTTTGTTCGGCAATCTGCTCATGGCCCAGTCCCCGCTTATGACCCGCCTGTTTGGTCTGGAGCTGAGCCAGTTTACCTTCCAAGGCGCCAATTTTGATGTGGAAAACGATCTGCATGGGATTTATTTTCTATGTGGATGGGTGGGGCTGGCCTTGATGCTTCTGTTTTTTGGCCTATTTATGCTCACCATGCTGTGGCAGTTACTAAGGAAGTTCCGGGAGCAGTTCACCTTGCCCGTGTTGGCATTGGCGGTGGCCTTTTGTTGCGGCTTTGTCCACGCGGTCTTTACCGCCGGTGTTCTGCGTCGGAATAACGCCTCGTTCTATTTGGGCATTGTTATGGCAATGGCCTGGTACCTGCTTGTCCCATCCCAGACCATCGACCCCTGTTCTTCTCAAGAAAGAAAGGATCTGCAACCATGAAACGTTCCTCCAGGCTTCAAGCCTGTATTCCCCATCTGATCACGCTGTTGCTGCTTTTGCAGCCAGTGATGGACGTAATATCCTTTTGGCTGCAACAGCTTGGTATGTCCAACGCTCCCAGCCTGCTGCTGCGCTTTGGGGTACTTGGTCTGACGGTTTTGCTGGGATATCTTCTATCCGACCGAAAAAAAATCTACTGGATCGCCGCCGCCATCTGCGGATGCATCGGCGCCGGCCATATAATTGCCTGCCTACAGGTGGGCTACGTCAACCCGGTATCCGATTTAATCAATTATATTCGGGTATTGCAATTGCCTGTCACCACCATCTGCCTCATCACTTTTTTACGGCAACATGAGGATGGGTTCCAAGCCATGCAGCGCGGCCTGGCCGGAGCACTGTTACTGACTCTGGGGGTAGAATTGATCAGTGTGCTCACCGGCACGGATCCTCACACCTACAAAGACGGTACCGGCGTGCTGGGGTGGTTCCAAAATACCAACTCCCAAAGCTCCAACCTTTGTGTGCTGACACCCATTGTCCTAGCCTGGGTAATGACGCGGCAAAGACCTCGATGGATTCCCTTTTTGATCTGCGCGGTCAGTGGGTTTTTAGCGCTGTTTTTCTTCTCCACCAGACTGGCCTATTTTGGCATCGGGGCCATTGGCGTGGGTCTGGTGTTTACCATTTTATTGGTGCGGCGCAGGGATTGGAAATTCGCCGTGGTGTTGGCTGCGCTAACCCTGACATTTGCCGCGCTGTTGCCAATTTCTCCGATGATGGACCATATGCGCGCCAACAATTTTATTCAAAACCAGCGCCAGGGCTTTTTGGACCGGCAATTGGACGACGAGATCGACGAGGTGCTGAAAAAAGAGGATCCGAAGGATCGCACAGACGCGCAAACCCATCAGCGAATCGTGCACGCATTGACACCCATCTATCGCTTTTATGTGAAGGATTTTGTGGAACTATTCGGTCCGGAACGTACCATGGAAATCTACGATTATTCCACCAGTGTTCGAGATTTTGCCTCTCTACGGAAAAAAAAGCTGCAATACGCCGCGTTGCTTATGGGTGAGTCCCCAGTGTTGTCCGAGTTTTTTGGCCTGGAGCTGAGCCGTTTTACCGTTAACAATCAGATCTACGATGTAGAAAATGACTTCCATGGGATTTTCTATCTATTTGGCGGCGTCGGTCTGGCCGCGCTGTTGGCCTTTTTGCTCTATTTTCTCTGGCTCATTCTATATGCCCTGAAAAAGGATGCGAAAAAGTATTATACCCTAGAGGCCGCCTCCTATGGCGTTGCCCTGATCCTGTGCCTACTCCACGCCTACTGCACTGCCGGCGTACTACGCAGGCCCAACGCCTCAGTTTATCTGGCGGCAGTTCTGGCCGGAATTTACTACCTAGTGCGGCTGCGTCCCTACCCGGAGACTGAACAGGCAAAATAAAAGCGCTATGAAGACCATCGCTCTAGGTTGTGTGGATAGCGGTTTCTGGGTAGAAAATATTTCGTTGAAAGCAAAGCGGAAATCTAGTTTTGTATCAAATTGCCCACCGGTTTATTGCCGGTGGGCAATTTGATACAATTATTTTTTTACACTATGTTCGGCGCAAGCTGCAATCTTTTGCTCTCCAAACTCCCGTGGAGTTTGGAGGCGGTCATAAGGCGGGCCGCAAAGCGGCCCGCCTCAATTACGATTTCAGATTGCGTGTTATGCGTCAATCCCTTAGCCAACCACTAAGGTGGCAGGAGCTGTCTGCACCACATTACCAGACGCATCGGTAACCACGCACTGATACATCTGACCGTTGCGGAACGCCTTAACCGTGACGGAAACGGTCGCCGTAGTGGAGCCAGGCATCGTGGACTTGACATAGGTCAGGCCACCGTTGTTGGAATACATCCACTGGTAGCACAGGCCTTCTCCAGTAGCTTCCACCGCAAAGGTCGCGGTAGTACCCACTGCGCCAGTGTAATCTGCCGGATTCTTCACAATAGCCAGCCCGGCGGTGGCGGTGGTCATGGATACAGTCTCCGTCTCCACAACATTGCCCTCGGAGTCGGCAATCACACATTTATACATTTGGCCAACTCGGTAAGCCTTCATAGGCACCGTCACCGTAGCGGTGTCCGCACCGGTCAGGGCAGATACAGCCCAGCTCTTGCCTCCATTGTTGGAGAAATACCACTGATAGGTCACATCGGCACGGTTCACTGCCACCGTAAACACCGCAGTATCGCCAATGCTGCCGGCAAACGCCGCCGGCTGCTGCACCACAGCCAGCTCTGGCTGTGCCTGCATCAGCTCCAGATGGAAGCAATCCAGGCTAATGCTCTGGTGGTTGTTGGCCTTCAGTGCGTTCATATTCGTATTGTACCAGTTGACGTCGTCATCATAGACAACGCGAATCGTATGGGTACCCGCCGTCAGATGCAGCGTCAGGTGGGTGCTTCTGGTCCAGTCAAAGCTCATCACCGGGAAGAGCATGGTTCCAAAGTCCTCCCCATCTACATACACGGAACGAATGGCGCAGTAGTCGCCGCTGGTGGAATCACCCCGGTTGTTGTAGATCGCGCTGAGAGAATAGTCGCCGGAAGTTTCAACAGTCACATCAAAGCTCAGATCATAGGCGGCGCCAAGCTTGGCATCGCTGACCACATAGCCGGTACCGGAGGTGGCAGAGCTGGCATGGAACAGGCTGCTGTCATACGTCCCGTCCTCGGCCTCCACGGTAATCACAGAGCCTTGCGGATTCACAGTAATCGGTGCGGAAAGCTCGGACTCAATTCCATCCTCAGCCACCGCCACCAGGCTGTACACGCCATAGCGGTTGGGATCCGGCGTGTAGCTACCGCCGCTCACGTTTCGATACTGCTGACCGTCCCACAGCTTATAGGTGTAACGGCTGTCGTTCCAGGTGAACACGCCGTCGGCGTAGTTCAGCACAGGCAGATCCGGACAGGTCACATGGTTGTAGTCGCTGAGATTAATTTCGCTGCGATTGCCGCTGTCTTCTACCACCAGCTCCACGGTATGCGCGCCGGTCAGGTCAGTGGGCAGGACGTAATCCACACCCATTTCCACACCGTCCAGCTTCACAGACACCAGCTTATCACCGGTACCGCTGAGCTTCAGATTCAGCGTCGCGTCTCTGTAGGGATAGTTGGACAGCTCGAAGGGACCATACATCCATTCCGGCACATAGGGACGGAATACAATGCCGCCCTCGGTATACTCCATGCCGTACAGCACTCTGTAATAGCCGGACAATGTGGCGGCGATGGACCAGAGCTGATTTCTAGAAGCTACACCGTTGCCATTGTTAAAGTTGATGACCTCATAGTTGGTCAGGGTCATGGCGCAGCCCCGCAGGCAGGATTTCCAGATCTCCTCGGAAAGCTGGTTGTTCCCCTCCTGGGCGGCGCCGATCATCAGCGTGGCCTCCCAGCCGGGCCAGATGCCCCGGTTGTGGTAGATGGTGCCTCCCTGACGGCCGTTCTTCTGGGGATAGACCGTATCCGCACCATAGACAACCAGCGGATAGTTTTCGGTGATCGCCTTACACTGCTCCTGGTCGGCAATGCCATACATCACGGCATAGCCGTTGGAGATTACATCGTACTTATAAGCCGTAGGCGCGCCCATGTAGTTGGGATACTCCCAGGAGACATACAACCCCCGGTCCGCGTCCCAGAAGTGCTCGTTGACCTGGTCAACCAGCTCCTGCTTCATGGTCTGCCACTTTTCCACAGTCTCCTGGCCATAGCCCAACAGTTCCGCCGAGCGGGCCATGATCTCATAGACCTGGCAGTAGATGATGTTGACAATAGAGGACTTGGACTCGGCAATATTCGCCAAGCTGTCCTTATTGGTCTCGCTCATCCAGTCGGGATAGGTCTTATCCCGGTGGTCCAAACCGCCGGTCTCGCCCTTAAACAGACCGGTCTCCGGATCAAAGGCCACGTGCAGGTCCTGATTGATGGTATTTTCTGTATACTTGTAGAATTCTTCCAAAAGACCCTTGTCGCCAGTGGTCAAATACTGCTCCCAGACGGACAAGGTGGTAATAATTCGGTCGGTGGACACGGGATAGGAGCCGCCGGTACCGGTATCCTGCTGATAGACAGGGGTGGTATCGTCGCCCAGAACCTTCTCCAGCGCGCAGTTCTTAGAAGCGTCGGGATAGATCCAGGCCAGAGAGTACTGGACGGACATGGCCGTGTCTCTGGTCCAGACAAAGTTCCAGTTGGTGCCGGTATTGAACACCGGGCCGTACTCGCCGTCAAAAGTATTCTCGTAGGTTTCCTCCATGGTGCGGTTGTACACCGCCTCGATAATGGGCATGTTGGGCGCCTTGAATACAGGGCTATCGGAGATGTCTCTTTTCAGAGTCCAGGTGGACTCCGTACCGCCATAATTGGTGGTAATCGAAGTTCCGGTATTGGCGATGGCCCGTTTGCCGGAATCGTCCACCCGGTTGGGGCTAAAGTGATAGGCACGCTCGATTACCGTCAAGGCCCAGTTGGCGCTGTGCCAATGGCTCTGGGCGCCGGAAATCTCAATCATACCATTCTGATGCTCCACATGGAGGGTGTTATTTTTATTGGCCGCGTTGGAAATGGCGTAATAGTCGGCGGTTACCGCCTGAATTGCCCATTTGCCGCTGGCCTGTGCGTTGCCATCTGCTTTACAAGTAACAACGCTGGCTCCATCTTCGATGACCAAATAGCCGCCGGTCTTGGCATTCTGAATTAGGTAGGTATTGTCTCCCAGGTTGATGAAGTTCCAGAGCGTCAGCCCCTTGTCATAATCGCCGTTTACGGACACATAGCACAGCTCGTTGTTCTCATTCAGGCTGAACACTTCGTCCCCATGGCTGCCCCATCTGACATTGACCTGCACATCCATGTAGCTGGTTGCCGGGGCGACCTTGCCCACGCCAAACGCGCAAACCGCGTCGTAGGACAACGCGCCGTCCAGATCTGTCTGAATGGTGAAAACCTCGTCCGCCATAGCCTTGTCGAATACAATTTTTGCCTGGCGGGCCGCCCCGTCCACCGGGACGCTAAATGCATAGGTTTCGCCGCTGCTCAGCACCACCTTGCCCTGGAAGGTATCCCCAACCGTGGCAGGCAGGCCGTAGAACGTCAGGCTGTCCAGAGAAACCGTGGTGTCATAGTTCAGCGTAGTCTCATTTTTGTCACAATCCACATGACCCAGGACGCTTCGCATGGACTTAAACCCATTGGAAGTGGACAGGTGAGCATCCATCGCCAGATCCACCGCGGCGTCCACAACCGGTTCGCCGTGCAGCTCCAACTCCGTCAGGCTGCCAGCGCCATTGGGCTCAAATCTGGCCCAATAGACCTGCTTCGCCTCAAAATCCACCACTGTTCCATCGGGCGTCACCTGGACATTCTCAATGACAGAACCGTCGCTGAAAACCAGCCGGCCAGTCAGGCCCTCATCGCCAAACAGAACCGCTTTGTTCAAAGACTGGGCCCGATCATACCGAATGCCTGCAAACTTGCCGGTCCAGGCGCTTCCACCGGTAAGCCCATCGTTGAGCACCTTGGCAACTTCCGTGTTGCCGTCGTCAAAGGCATAGCCCATGGGGGCCACATTGTTCAGTTCTCCCTCATAGGTGATGGTGAAATCCTTCAAATTCCATCCTTCATAATTGACGTAAAACCGCAGCATTTGCTGTCCGGCTAGCAGCTTGATCTGGGTGGAAACCTCCACATACTCCTGCCAGTCGCCGGTGATGGGAACAGAAGCGGCGCCATAGCCCAGGTCCCGGGTTACCACATGGATCCCCTCCGGCGCACCCACCTGGTTGCCGCAGGCAACCCGCATGGTAACGGTATAGATGCCCTTTTCCTCTACGTTGATCATGTAGTCGAACCAGTCGCCCAAATCGGTGCTGCCCACGTTGGCGGCCTGATTCCAGATGCCGGAAGCGGTGGCCCAGTTCGTAGCAGTTACGGTCAAAGGCGCGTCCTTTTGAAGTACATACCCGTCCTGCGGCTGTAGATATACCAGTTCCAGGTAGTCCAGATTCCAAACGTTTAGGGTGTTGAGCAGTGTCACAGACGAATAGCCCTGGGGCAGCTCCACCACCACGCCCACCTTGACGTATCTCTGCCAATCTTTCGTCTGCTGGAACGCGCAGTCCACCTTCTGACCAGCCACCTGCACCTGGCAGGCGCCGTCCTGCTGGGAGGCCGCCGTCAGAACCAGCTGATACAGACCGGCTGTCTCTGCAAACAATCCATAGCTCAGGGTGTCACCATTGTGGTAGTCGCCCACATACTTGCCGCCGCTACAGCTACTGTTATTGGACAGAACCTTTGTGCCGCTCTGGGCGGTATAGTCCTCCGCCTCAATGCGGGTACGCTTTTCGCTGGAAAGGGCATTGCCGGCGCCATAGATCACCATGCAGTCCAAATTCCAGGTTGCGGAGGCGTTTTTCACCGTAATGGCATGATCGCCAGCAGTCAACTCCACGTCCAGCGCATGGTACCGGTAGTTCTGCCAACCACCGGTATTGGATATATCCAGGGTGTCAACTTCCTGGTCATCTACCAGGATCACCGCACGCCCGCCGTTCTGCTGGGTTCCGGCACGAACGGCTAGCGTATACGTACCGGCGTTCTGGGCGGTCACGTTAAAGGTGGCGGTAGAGCCAACATAGAAATCACCTACATAGCCGGTACCGCTTTTACTCGTTCCATCGGTAAGAATCTTACCGCCGTGGAGAACGGCGTTTTCCGCCTCCAAATTCACAGTCAATGACGTGGCAATCTTTGTCGACGAGGCGGCAAAAGTAAACGGCAAAACAGAGCATAGCATCGCCACCGTCAAGAAAAGGGACAATAAACGCTTTTTCATACTGTCAAAATCTCCTTCCTAAAATCTTCCGCTACAGAACAAACCATAGCAGTCACCGCCGGTTTCCAGCGGCAGTTGATGAGCATTTTTACACTAAAAACCCGTCCGGGGTCTTCCGGTTTGCAATCTACACCACGCACCCACGGTGGTAAACTGCGTGCAGCCTTTCAAATACCCTTTAACACTTTGATTTGTTCGTGGCGTAGTAAATTGGATCCTCAAAAATCTTCTCTGCCGCCACAGCGCAGGCCCCAATTAAAATGGGATTATCCGGCAAATCGTTCACGGTAATCTTCAAATTTTCCCAAACCATTGGCCGCACCCGTTCCTTAACCTCTTCGCTGACAATTTTCAGCATCAGCTCTGGATATATTTCAATTAAGGAATCCCCTAAGATCACCAGACCCGGATTGATCTGATTGACCAAATTCACAATGCCAACAGCCAGCAGCACACAGCTGTGCCGGTATTCCTCCAGCGCCAGCTGGTCTCCCGCACGGACCGCTGCCGCCACATCCTGTAGGTCAAAGTTCTCCGGGAGCACAGTCTGCTCCCCGGCTCCCATCCGGTCCCGCAGACGGGTCATGAGAACCAGCTCTGAGCAGTACATCTCCAGACATCCTCGGTTCCCGCAGGCGCAGCGCGGACCATTATAGGAAATGGAGGTATGCCCAATTTCTCCGGCAATGCCGGTGTTCCCCTTGACCAGCTTTCCATCGATGCACATACCGCAGCCAATTCCCTGCCCCGCCACCACATAGATCATGTTGCGTCGGTTGGCCTCCTCCTTGCGAAAATACAGATGTGCGCAAACCGCCGCGTTGGCGTCGTTTTCCACCAACACCGGCACGTCGAACTCCCGCTGCAACACACTGTTCAGTGGAACCCCATCCCAACCAATCAAGTTGGTAACAAACACCATCTGCCCTCCCTCATCGGTCTTATAAGGGCCTGGCATTGCCAGGCAAATCGCCAATGTTCTAGCTCCATCTGCCTGTTCCATCATCTGATGGATGTGGGTACACATCTGCTGGATCACCGCCTGGGCTGTGGTATTTTCCGCGATGTTATAGGTGTTGATTTGAAACACGTGACCGGACAGGCCCATCATACAAAGGCTGTAATGGGTTCTGGTGACCATGGCGCCTAGTACGCAGAAGTTGGAATCATTGATCCGCAGACCGATGGCCCGCCGTCCTCTGCTTCCCTCCAGAAGGCCATCTTCTCTTACCAACCCACAGTCCAAAAACTCTTTGATTATATTGGTAATCGTCGCTCGCTGCAAGCCACTTTTAGCCGCCAACTCAGCACGGGAGCAAATGCCCTCACGCCGCAGCAAACGGATCACCAAAGAGCGGTTAATTTTCTGCTGTTTTTGTTGGTTGATACTATAGGCCTCTGATAGCGTTAAATCGCTCCACATTACGCTCAAAATGATCCCTCCCCCCGATTCTCCTGATAACATCGCATGAACATTTGAAATAGTTTTTATGATCCTACCGCTTCACACCAGTGTCCTTGCGCGTATATGCGCCAGGTTCCCAGTGCCAGCAGCGTCTGTCTTTGTACTGACTGCCGTACAAATTTCTTATGATCCGTTTAGATGGGACACCTCCTTCTTACATTTGTCTTTTTTCTACCTAGCAACACCCCTTTTTCCTTCTGTTTGGTTATTTGGTTTTTCAATTATGAATATTATAGCAAATTTTCTATCGCCCCACAATCATTAGTTCACCGGGTGAACGTAGAAAACATTTTGTTCAATTTGTGCAATTACACAATAATTTAGTAAAAAAGCGCCATGTAAAAAAGCATCGGCGGCTTTGGAATACTCCAAAACCGCCATATTCGAATTTAGTTTCTTTTTTGCCTACGGTTATAAATGCGGGCCAGACCACCTTCTGAAGTCTCTTTATATTGATGCGCTAGATTCAATCCAGTCTCACGCATGGCTTTGCAAACCATATCATAGCTGATATTCCGGCTGCCACAGAGAAAATAACTCAAATTACAAGCGTTCATCGCCCGCATGGCCGCCACCGCGTTTCGCTCAATGCAGGGAATCTGCACCAGTCCACAGATGGGATCGCAGGTCAGCCCAAGATGATGTTCCATTGCCATCTCCGCTGCATATTCCACCTGATCCAAATTCAAACCATAGATTTCTGCCAAGGCCGCAGCAGCCATGGAGCATGCGGTGCCAACTTCCGCCTGACAGCCGCACTCCGCGCCGGAGATGGAGGCGTTCCGCTTGGTCAAACTACCAATAATTCCCGCAGTCGCCAGCCCCCGAAGAATCTGCTCATCCGAGCAACCCCGTGTTTCCTGGACATAGCGCAGCACAGCCGGAAGCACACCACAAGCGCCGCAGGTTGGAGCGGTCACAATGGTGCCGTTATCCGCATTCTGCTCCGATACTGCAAAAGCGTAGGCACAAATAATCCGGCACTCCCGCACCTGGGGCACCTCGGTAGACAATTCCTGCTCCAGCAGCAGTTTTGCCTTGCGCTGGACATTCAGGCCGCCAGGTAAAAAGCCAACCGCCGACAGGCCCTCCTCAATGGAACGCTTCATCGCCGCCCAAACCTGGGCCAAAAAATCCCATATTTCCGGTCCCTCATTTAGCTCCACATAGTCGCTGAGGGTTTTGATGTACCGCCACTTGCAAAAATCCGCGATTTCTGCGAAGGAATTCTCCGGATAGGGGTCGTCGTCGGGATTATCCGGCCGGCCAGCAATCCGGATATCCCCACCGCCAATGGACTCCACCCGCAGTGAAGCCACAATTTGCTCCGCTTGTAGTGCAAAAAGATCTAGGGTGTTGGGGTGCGCCTCAGGCAGCATCTGATCTGAAAAAACAATCTCCGTAGGCAGTGGCGCTAAAACCTCCCGCAGCACCCGGTCCGTACCATGGCCAACCCCCGTCTTCGCCAGAGAGCCATAGAGCACAACCCGGAAGCCAGTAGCCTCCGGATGCTCCTTACGGAACAACCGGGCCGCCCGTTCCGGACCCATGGTGTGGGAGGAAGAGGGACCCTTTCCAATTTTATAAATATCGCGGATGGATTTCATAAAGCTGACCTCCATTTTATCATTGGGAATCCTGCGCATTTCCAATGGCTGGCAGCTTCCCGCATTCGACAGATACGGTTTCAGTATACCAAATTACGCAAAGGAATACAACCGATTGTAAAAATATTTTCCACAAACCCGCCAAATGCGACGTTATGGAAAAAGGTTTGACACCGCCACGGGTTTACAGTATAATAGGGCATATTTCTAAACGAAAATGCCTTTTAGGAAGGGAGGAACCACTGTTGAGGGCCACAAGTATCATCCGGAAGGTGGACAATTTGGGGCGCGTCGTGCTGCCCATTGAAATCAGACGCAAATTGGATATTTCTTTGCAGGACGAGCTGGAAATCTTTGTGGAGGGAGATCGGGTCATCCTCCAAAAATTTCAGCCCTCCTGCATTTTCTGCGCCTGCTCCAAAACCCTGGTTAGCTACCACGGGAAAACCATTTGCCAGGGTTGTATTCAAAATATCCGCAAATTTGGACAGCCAGGTGGCTAATCTATGGGAGCGTTCTGAAAAAAACTTTGACAAAACTCCAAATCTTCGGTACAATAGGTTTGCAACCAGGTTGGACAGCCGCGGGGAGATGCCGAAAGGCGCTCCGTGAGGAAAGTCCGGGCTCCATAGGGCAAGGATAACGGGTAACGCCCGCCGGGGGTGACCCTAGGACAAGTGCAACAGAGAGATACCGCCCAAATTTGGGTAAGGGTGAAAAGGTGCGGTAAGAGCGTACCCGGCTCATGGGAACATTGGGCCGCTGTAAACTCTATCCGGAGCAACACCGTGTGTGGGACAACAGGTTGGCCCGACCGTCCCCAAGAGGTGGCTGGATCCCATGGGCAACTATGGGACTAGATAGATGGCTGTCAAAACAGAACCCGGCTTATAGACCTGATCGCACCATATGCGGCCCCTTCTGAACAATCAGGAGGGGCCGCATCAGATTGTATTGCCCTTAAAATGATGGAAATGGTTTTGGAAACTTGGAAGGTGGGTCTATTAAAACACAGCACAGAGCCAACGCCAAAACACCCCCTGCATCTGGTCAATTCACATGCCAGATGCAGGGGGCATAGTTGTAAAATTTTAGAGAACCGATATGCGGCAAGCCGCCGGGCTTAGTCCTTCAAAAACGCCTGCGCCACTTCTACAATATGCTCCGCAGACAGGCCAAAGTCCTTCAGCAGAGCAGCGGCAGGACCAGAATGGCCAAATACATCGTTGACGCCAATCCGGCGCAGCGGCGTGGGGCACTTTTCGGACAGAACGGCAGCAACCGCTTCGCCCAATCCGCCAATTACACTGTGTTCTTCGCAGGTAATTACCTTGCCGCATTCTTTGGCAGCCTGGAGCACCAATTCCTCGTCCAGCGGCTTAATGGTGCAGATATTGATCACCCGGGCGTGAATTCCCTGGGCCTGTAGAAGCTCCGCCGCCACAAGGGCCTCGTACACCATCAGACCCGTGGCAATGATGGCCACATCGTCGCCTTGGGTGAGCTGCTCGCCCTTGCCAATCTGGAAGCTAAAATTCTCCTCCTCATGGTACACAGGAACCGCCAGGCGGCCAAACCGAATGTACACAGGGCCGTCCCATTCATACGCCGCCTTGACCGCAGCTTTAGCCTCCACATCATCAGAGGGGCTGAGCACCACCATGCCGGGGATGGAACGCATCAAAGCAAAATCCTCACAGCACTGATGGGATGCACCATCCTCGCCAACCGAGATACCGCCGTGGGTGGCGCCGATTTTCACATTCAGATGGGGATAGCCGATGGAATTGCGCACCTGCTCAAAGGCACGACCGGCAGCAAACATGGCAAAGCTGCTTGCAAAGGGCACCAGGCCCATGGTGGACAGGCCCGCTGCAACGGTGACCATATTAGCCTCGGCAATGCCGCAGTTAAAATGCCGCTCCGGAAATGCTTTTTTAAACGTGCCAGTTTTGGTGGCGTTGGCCAGATCCGCATCCAACACAACCACATTCTCATGCGCTTTTCCCAGCTCTACCAGGGCGTTACCATAGCTGTCCCGGGTGGCAATTTTCTTCATTTCCTTCATGCTTGTGCCTCCAGTTCTGCCATAGCGGCATTGAGTTCCGCCATAGCCGCAGCGTATTCGGCGTCATTGGGCGCTTTGCCATGCCAGCCCGCCTGGCCCTCCATAAAGCTGACGCCCTTGCCCTTGGTGGTAGACATAATGATCGCAGTGGGCTTATCGGTGCAGGCGTGGAACTGGGCAAATGCGGACTCGATCTGCTCCAGATCATGGCCGTCGATGACCACCACATGGAAGCCAAAAGCGGCCATCTTCTCATCCACCGGCGCGGTATTCATCACTTCTTTGGTGGGACCGTCGATCTGCAAGCCGTTCAAATCAATGATGGCACAGAAATTGTCTAGATGGTAGTGGGCAGCAAACATAAACGCCTCCCAGCACTGGCCCTCCGCCAGCTCACCATCGCCCAGAAGGGTGTAGACATTCACATCTTGTCCCAAATACTTGGCACCCTTGGCCATGCCCGCAGCGGCGGAGACACCCTGGCCCAAAGAACCCGTAGACATATCCACACCAGGAACAGTATTCATATTGGGATGGCCCTGGAGATAGCTATCAATGTGCCGCAGCGTCGGCAGGTCCGCCACAGGGAAAAAACCACGGTTGGCCAGCGCACTATATAAACCCGGGGCGGTATGGCCTTTGGACAGGACAAAACGATCCCGATCCGGGGACTTGGGATTGGCCGGATCGATTCGCATCTCCTTATTGTATAGGTATGCAAACATGTCTGCCGCAGACAGGCTTCCGCCGGGATGCCCGGCCTTTGCCCCATGGGTGGACTCGATCACACCCATACGAACCTTGCAGGCGGCAATAGCAAGGCTCCGCTTTTCTTCATTGGTCATGGAAACTCTCCCATCCTTAAATTATTTAGGCCCTGAAGGGGCACGCCCCATTCAGGGTTTATTTTACCGCATAACACCAGAACACGCCTTGACGAATTACAGGTTGCGGGAAAATTTCATAAAGCCCACACTTTATAGTCTTTCATTTTGTGCAAAATGTCATATGCGCTCCGTATCGCTCGCACATGGCCAGGCTTTGCTCCCGAGAGTAAAACTGCTCCATGGAACTGGCTCCCTGGGACAGCCTTGGTTGCTCCCGGGATGGGGGACATTGCTGCTGGTATTGGGCTGGCGTCATCCCCAGTCTGGTGCGGAAAGCTCTGGAAAAATACCGGTAATCCGAAAATCCGCAATCCATACACACATCAATCAGACTGTCGCAGCCAGAGGCAATCTGCTTGCGGGCGGCGTTGAACCGGACGGTATCCACATAGCTCTGAAAGCTCTGGTTCATTGTTTCTCTGATAAAACCGGAGAGATAATTCACGGATAGGTGCTCCGATTCTGCAAAATCCGTCAGTCGGATTTTGTGCATATAATTCTGATTCACAAACTCAATCATACGCAAGAGCCGGTCGTTTCGCCGGTCCCGGTTTCGGGTCTCTCCCTGACTCATCACCCGCTTGGGCATCTGCTGGAGAAGCTGGTGCAACAGTAGGGCCACATTCCCTACGCAAAGCAGTTCATAACTCTGCTCCCGTTCCAGGTAGCACCGCGCCAATTCTATCAGTTGCCGACCCATGGTCTGAAGCTGATCGGCGGAAAAATAGGGCAGTAGCAAAATGTCGTCAAAAGCGATCCGGTTTAGAAGCGGATACACCGATGAAAACAGCGCTGGGGATACCTGCATACACAGCAGCGTACACTGATCCTGCTCTTTGTAGACCTCATGGGGCTGATTGGGTTGAAACAAGGCCAATTGCCCAGGCTGCACCCGGCGGCACCTGGCGTCACAGCTGATGATCAGAGGCTTCTCTAGCACCAGCAGCAGCTCCAACTCCGGATGAACATGGGAAGCGCGGTAGTGAATCGTGTCAAAAAACAGATTCAACCCATGAATCTGAGGATGCTGTATCATCTCCAATTCATCCATGGAATCCACTCCCTTTGGTATGTAATTTCTCAGAGTTGGGCCGAAAAAGTAGCAATTTGCCGATGGTATCACTACTTTATAATTATTATAGCATAAATTTGCCCGGTTGAAAAGGGGCTGTCTGAAAAAAAGCTAGCCAAGTAGAAATCGCCCTTTTTAAAAGAATTCGCGCCGCCCTGAAACCCAGGCTCACTTTCCGGCCGCTACAAGAAAACAGGCGCCGCAAGGCGAAGCGGAAACCGCTCTGCCCAGTGGCGCGCTTGATTCCATATTTTATCTATCCCCATATCAGCAGGCCAAGATTGCGAAGGATTCCAGCCTTTGCAACCTTATTTTGTCCATAGAACTTAAGCCTGGAAAGCTTTCTTTGCTTCGCAAGATTTCCATAACGGGTGACCAAGCTATCCTGATCCAAAGAAAACGCCTGGGCAAATTCCTTCGCCTGATTTCTTGTGGCTTCCAGCGATTGCAGAATCTCCGCACTTTTGTTCAGCCGGCTGCAAAGATAGGAAATACTCAGCATTTTTTTTGCACCTACACTGTTTTTTTCATGCTGGCGGTATAAAATAGTGGGTTCCGGCAAGTAATACAGCGTGCCAAAACGAGCCGCTACCAGGGCAGCCCACCAATCGTGCATGATAATCTGATCCAGACGTCGATAAGACAGCATCTGATCGCGCAAAGCACGGTTGATCATCACTGTGCAGCCCGTCACTGCGTTTTGAATTAAAAGACGCTGCAAGGGCGTATCCTCGCAACGCAGTCCCTGGTAGTGATTCATGCTATCGGATATGACTTGCAAGCTGGAATCCACAACCTTTAAATCCGTATGCACCAGATGTGGCACATCTTTTTCACTTCCCAAAGTCTGCATAGCTGCAAATGTTTTTTCGATTTTGTTCTCCAGCCAGATATCATCCTGATCACAAAACATGTAATAGGGCGCGTGGACTTGCTTCAGTAGGTAAAAAAAATTATTCCTTGCGCCCCCTGTGGACGGACCCGGAACAATACAAACATGATCTGGATACCGCTGCGCATATCTACTTAAAATCTCCGCGGTCTTATCCTTCGAACCGTCGTCATGGGCGTAAACCGTCCAATCCTGCATGGATTGCCCCAGCAAAGAATCCAGCAGTTCTGCAATATATGCTTCCCCTTGATAAGACGCCAGCAAAATTGCAATTTGAGCATGACACTCCACCGATTTCACCTCTTCCAGCAGGTTCGCTTTCTACCAGCAAAATCCATGTTGGATTCTACTGGGGAAGGCCATTGTCACATCATTTCATTCACATTTCCCCGAAATTCTTGTTTTATTATATACATTTGCAATACAATTGTCAATATAGTACCGCGTTTTTTTGCAAGGGAATTCCGGTTTCCCTATTGTACATCCGGGATTTTTTTGCTATAATAATTAGAAAAGTGTTTGATGGATGTGGATAAAGTGAAATACGGTGTTTGGAATGTGGCCCAGCCAAAACCAGCCGCAGTCAACGCCCTGGTGGGAGAAGGCTACAGTCCTTTGGCTTCCATGGTGTTGGCTGCCAGAGGGATGGAAAATGCGGAGCAAGTGCACACCCGTCTGGACCACGATGGGCCGCTTTTAGATCCTTTGCGCATTACGGATATGGCTTTCGCCGCAGCCCGGGTCCGGCAGGCCCTGGAGCAAAATGAAACAATTGCGGTCTTTGGTGACTACGATGTGGACGGAATCACCGCCACATGCCTGCTTACCGACTATCTGCGGCAGCAGGGCGGAAATTGTGTCTCCTACATTCCCGGAAGGTTGGAGGAGGGCTACGGGTTAAATGCCATGGCCATTCGGCAGCTACACAGCCAAGGTGTTCGCCTGATTGTCACGGTGGACTGTGGCATCACTGCCGTGGAAGAGGCCTGCCTATGCAAGCAATTGGGAATTGATCTGGTGATTACGGACCACCATGAGTGCAAACAAACGTTACCGGAGGCAGTCGCTGTGGTGGATCCCCACCGGCCCGACGGAGGGTATCCGCACAAGGATCTGTCCGGTGTTGGCGTGGCTTTCAAACTGGCCGCGGCACTGGAGGGCAACCAGCAGGCTATTCTGGACAACTATGGATACATGGTCTGCTTGGGTACTGTGGCGGATGTGATGCCCCTGCGAGGGGAAAACCGGGTGTTTGTCTCCCATGGCTTGGAGCAGATGAAGCGCCATATCCGGCCAGGCATTGCGGCATTGATGGAGTCATGCGGCTGTACGCCGGCACATATGGACGTCTCCTCTATTGGATATCTGCTGGCCCCCCGCATTAACGCTGCCGGCCGAATGTGCCGGATTGATCTGGCGGTGGAGCTATTTTTGACCCAAGATCCCCTGCGGGCAAAGGAGCTGGCGCAGGCACTGTGCGAGCTAAACCGTCAGCGCCAGGCGGTGGAATCCCAGATTTACCAGCAGGCGGTGGCCATGCTCCCAGCGGAGCAGCCACCGGAGGCCATTGTATTGGCGGCGGAAACCTGGCACCAGGGGGTGGTTGGCATCGTGGCCTCCCGAATGGCGGAGGAATTCTGCTGCCCCACCTTTTTGATCTGCTTGGATGGAGAGCGTGGAAAGGCCAGCTCCCGTAGCTACGGTGGATTCAATCTGTTTGCCTCTCTGTCAAATCTATCTGGGTTGCTGGAGAGCTATGGAGGGCATGAACTGGCTGCAGGTTTTACCATTGCCCGGACCCAAATTGACGAGTTCCGGCGGCAAATGTGCCGCCTGGCCAGAGAATATTACGACAGCGCCGGCCCGCGCACCGTGTTAGAAGTGGATTGCGCGATCCCGGCGGAGCTTTTGACACTGTCCAATGTGGCGTCTTTGGATCTACTGGAGCCATGTGGAAACGGCTGCCCAAAGCCGGTTCTGGCTATCATGGAACTACGGGTAGAGCGAATCAGCCTGGTAGGCAATGGACGGCATATGCGATTGTTGCTGCGGCATGGCCGCCGGGCGGTGAACGGCATTTATTTTTCCGCCACCCCAGAGACTGCCTCCATCCAGGTGGGAGATCTGGTGGACGTGGCTTTTATTCCCCAGATAAATGAATACAAGGGTGAACGTACTGTACAGATGAACGTACTGGATATTCGACCCAGCTGTCAGGCCTTCTGTTCGGCAGATACCCGATCCTACCGGCATCTTCATGCCGGAAATTTGGATCCCTCCGATGCCAGGGCACTTTTGCCCAACCGGGCTACAATGGGCCTGGTATGGCGCTACCTACAAAGCTGTAGCCGCCCTGTTATTCAGGAGGAGCCGGTCTGCCTTTGCCGGAAAATTGTCCGATGGTCCGGCAAGCCTCTAGGACTGGATCAGCTATTGACCTGCCTGGACATCTGGGCAGAAGTACAGCTGGTGGATGTGCAGCGCCAGCACAGGGGGCTTCGGATCCGCCTGACCCCCGGACCTCAAAAAGCAGATCTGGCGCAAAGCGAAACCATGCGGCTGTTGCTGCGACTGAAAGAGAGCTGAAAACAATGGAGACTTTTGCGGAGCATTATGAGAGCATGTACGCCACCATTCAGCGGTGTATGCCTGGCGCCGACATGGAGCTGATTGACCGGGCGGTGAACTATGCCCGAGAAAAACACAAAGAACAAAAGCGAAAAGACGGATCCCCTTACATCATTCATCCTCTGGCTGTGGCGGAGATTGTGGCGGAGATGGGACTGGATACTGACGCCATTTTGGGCGCCCTGCTCCACGATTGCATTGAGGATACGGACGCCTCCCATGACGATATTGCCAAGCAGTTCAGCCCCACCGTGGCAGAACTGGTGGAGGGTGTTACCAAGCTGACCAGGGCCAATTTTGTATCCTCGGAACAACAACAGATGGAAAATCTGCGCAAGATGTTTATGGCCATGTCCAAGGATATTCGGGTGGTGCTGATTAAAATTGCCGACCGGCTTCACAACATGCGCACCATGCAATATCAGTCCAGTGCAAAGCAGATTTCCAAATGCCAGGAAACCATGGATATCTATGCCCCTTTGGCCCACCGGCTTGGCATGCAGCGGATCAAGTGGGAGCTAGAGGATACCTCTTTGCGCTACCTCAATCCCCAGGCCTATGAGGAGATTATGCACCATTTAAACGCCCACCGGGAACAGGACGAGGCGTTTATGAAGTCTATTCAGTTTAAAATTGAGGCAAGGCTGTCCGCTGTGGGCATTCACAACTCCACTTATGGGCGGATTAAGCATGTATACTCAATTTATCGGAAAATGAAGTCTCAGGCGAAAACTCTGGACGAGATGTATGATCTTTACGCTTTCCGAGTGATTGTGGATACCATTCCCGATTGCTACAATGTGCTTGGCCATATTCACGACCTGTTCAACCTGGTACCCGGACGGTTTAAGGATTACATTTCCATTCCTAAGCCCAATATGTACCAGAGTTTGCACACCACGGTGATCGGCACCCAGGGCATCCCCTTTGAGGTGCAGATCCGAACCTGGGAAATGCACGAGACGGCGGAGTACGGTATCGCAGCCCACTGGAAATACAAGCAGGGCGTAGGCAACGGAAATGAAAAGGATTTTGAATGGGTGCGCCGGCTGCTGGAGGGGCAGCAGGACACCGACGCGGAGGACTATGTCAATTCCCTCAAAATCGACATGTTTGACGATGAGGTATTTATCTTCACCCCAAAAGGCAATATTATCAGTCTTCCCGCCGGATCTACCCCCATCGATTTTGCCTATGCGATCCATTCCGGCGTGGGCAACGCCATGGTGGGCGCTAAGATCAACAACCGGATCGCGCCCATCGATACTCCGCTGAACAACGGCGATATTGTGGAGGTACTCACCTCCAAGTCCGCCAAAGGCCCCAGCCGGGATTGGCTAAATATCTGCAAGAGCAACCAAGCTAGGACAAAGATTAAGCAGTGGTTTAAAAAAGAGCGCAGAGAGGAGAATATTCTCCACGGTAGAGCCAGCTTTGAATCTGAGATGCGGCGGATGAATCTGCCGTTGTCCATGCTAACAGATACAGAGCTAGAAGGGACGCTGCTAAAAAAGCTGTCCTTCGAGTGCTGGGACGATTTGTACGCTGCCATTGGCTACGGTGGTTTGACGGCAGTGAAGGCCGTGGGCCGGATCCGAGACGATATCATCAAAGCGATGAAAGCGCAGACCGCAGAAAAGCAGCTTCAAAATCCCCTGCGGATGAATCCGGATTCTGAGGCGGTAAAGCGAAACCGCCATGGAGTCAACGGCGTGATTGTGGAGGATATCGGCTCGTGCATGATCAAGTTCTCCAAATGCTGCACC